>JAUVJB010000305.1 GCA_030592465.1 Bacteroidota bacterium
AAAACTATTTTAAAAGTAACAACAATGTTTGCAATTGCATTGTTTTTTGTTTGTGCTACTCCAAAAGCAAATGCACAGGTAGCAGGAGCTGCATCAAGTGAGGCAAAATCTTTGGCTAAAAAAGCTCTTACAGAAGGTAAAGTAGAAATTATTGACTGTAAGATGGAAAAAACAACTGATAAAGATGGAGTAGGTGTAATAAAAATCACAGGAACAGCGATATACACTCCTGCAAAATTTAGGAAAAAATCTTTTGATGATATAACTACCGGAAAATGGAATGCTAGAGTTCATTTTTACGATGCTAAAGGGATGAAATTGTCTTGCCATTTAGATATTACTGATTATGGAGAAAATAATCAAATAGGAAATGTTAAATATAAAAAACCCTTTCCTTTTCAAGGTGAAACAACTTCTGATTATATTGGAAAAGAAAATTTTGGAAAGGCAGATTATTGCGTAATAAAAGGATACAATACTATTGAGCAAGCTTCAAGTAAAGACAGTAAAGAATAATTTTAAATTAAGCAATAATAAATAGAACGCAGATGACACAGGTAGTCGCAGATAAAAATTAGTCAAATCAACGTAATCTGTGTTCTATTATTAAAATAATGAATTTATGTGTAAATATTACATACAACTCATTTTATTCCTCATCAACAATTCGATATATTAAAAATTTATTTGCTTTTAAAATATACAATCGGTCTTCTTCAATACTACAGTTAATCACATTTGCAGCATCCGGCAATTGCAAACTTTCCGACTTAAGTGTTTTAAAATTATATTTTTGTAAAGAGTTGTTACTGCAATAAAGAATATTATTACCTTTTACCTGAAATGATTTTATGTTTCTAATAAAAATAGTCTTATAATAAACCCCATAAATATCAAAAACAAGAATTCCCGTATTCGGTACATTAAGATAAACATAACCGCTTTTTTCAAGCATAAAATTAGGACTAAACTCTCTGCCAACCAATTGGCTTAGATTAAGGCTCTCATAGACTAATTGAAGGGTTTTGTCGTATTTGCATATTTTTTTTGTTTGGCTGTTAAAAATAATAAACCCATTTTGGTTTGAACCACATACTAAGGTCGCCTCATCAACATTAATATCATTAAGATTAATAGGACTGCCAATTGTTGCAAGTGTATTATCTAAAAAAATAATCTGATTAAAATCTTTATAAAAAACTAATATTCTCAATGGATTTGATACATCAAGCGATGCAATATTTCCAAGATAATTATTGCTGTAAGCACATAATTTTTTACCATCTTTATCAAACTTTGTGAGTTGCTTATTTTTAATTGTATAAACATTACCGAAATTATCAGTAGTAAAATATTCACTATTAATATTAACCTCATTAATTATTTTGAAAGAACCAAAATCAAAGGTTGAGAAAAAAAGCAATATAAAAATTATGGTTTTCATGTGTTTATATTTTTGTATTTAACTTATTATTAAGCGATTATCTATTTTTTGTTTCACGCAAAGACGCTTTTTTTTACCGCAGAGACGCTAAGACGCAAAGGTTTTTTACGAAAAAAACCGTTTTTAAGTCCTGCGGACGTTGAAAAGTTTTTATCTGTGATTATCTGTTTCATCTGCGTTATCTGTGTTCTATTCTTTTAAATTTCAGACTTTATAATTCATCGTTAATTTCTAACAACTCATCAACATAAACTCTATTATTAGCAAGACGAGGTATTTTATGCTGCCCTCCGAGTTTCCCTTTTCGTTTCAACCATTCGTGAAAAACCCCTTTTTTTAAACAAATAATTTGAGGCAATGATAAAGAAATGTCTTTATATCGTTTTGCTTCATAATCGGAATTAAAAGATTTTAAAGCATTGTCGAGCAAATCAATAAAATGTTCAATATTATCAGGGTTTCTGTCAAACTCAAAAAGCCATTGATGACATCCTTTTTGTTTTTCGTCCATATATATAGGTGCTGCCGTATATTCATTAATCAAAGCATTTGTGCGTTCGCATGCAATTTTTAAAGCATTCTCTGCATTATCAATAATAAGTTCCTCGCCAAACGCATTAATGAAATGTTTTATTCTACCCGTAATAATAAATTTAAAAGGATATTCTGAAGTAAATTTAATTGTATCACCAATAATATAACGCCATAGACCTGAATTTGTTGAGATTACTAATGCATAATTTTTATTTAGTTCAATTTGATCAATGGTTAATGTTTTTGGTGTCTCATCATGAATATTTTCGAGAGGAATAAACTCGTAAAAAATTCCGTAGTCAAGCATTAACAACATACTGCTTGAGTTGGGGTCATCTTGAATGCCAAAAAATCCTTCAGAAGCATTATATGTTTCAAGATAGTGCATATCTGCCGAAGGAATTATTTTTTTGTATTGTTCTATATATGGAATAAAACTAATTCCACCATGCATAAATAATTCTAAATTAGGCCACACCTCCAATAAATTATCTTTACCTGTAATGCTGAGAATTTTTTTAATTAATACTAATGTCCACGAAGGTACTCCGGCAATGCTTGTAACATTTTCATTAATGGTTTCGTGAGCCATTTTATTTAGTTTTTCTTCCCACTCATTCATTAACGCAACCGATTGACTTGGAGTTCGAATAAACTCAGTCCAAAAAGGTGCATTTTCAATTAATATGGCAGAAAGATCTCCATAATACGATTCATTACTGAAATTATTAATCTGATGGCTTCCGCCTATTGTCAAACCCTTACCTTTAAATATCTCTGTATCAGGATGATGTGTTGCATAAATTGTTAAAATATCTTTTGCACCTCTAAAATGACAGTCTTCCAATGCATCTTTACTTACAGGTATAAACTTACTTTTATCATTTGTTGTACCCGATGATTTAGC
>JAUVJB010000261.1 GCA_030592465.1 Bacteroidota bacterium
AATATTTTTAAAATATATTATATTTTTACATATTGTATATTCGTATTCTATAAAAACTAAAAAAATTAATAAATGATTTGTGTAAGTATTGGAAATATAACTTTTAATAAAGCTATAGACATTATCAATAATGAAAATTTTGTTGAGTTGCGTTTAGATAAAATGAATGTTACAACCGATGAGATTAAAACATTGTTTTCACAAGACTGTAAACTTATTGCCACTTATCGCAAAACAAATAATATTACTGATGATGAAAGGCTGATTAGTTTGAAAACTGCCATTGATTCAGGAGCTTATTATGTTGATGTTGATATTAATAACTCAGATGATTTCATTAATGAAATTATTTTTCATGCTAAAAATAAAAATCGCAAAATAATTATTTCATATCATAACTTTAAAGAAACACCAAGTGAAAATTTTCTTAACAATATTGTCGAAAAATGTTATAGTTACAATGCTGATATAGTTAAAGTTGCATGCTTTGTAAATGATATTTCTGATAATGAAAGACTTTTTTACCTTTTCAATAATTACAAAAATATTATTTCAATTGGCATGGGTGAAAAAGGAAAAGTAACACGTATTGCCGGCCTGTCATTAGGTGCACCATTTACTTATGCATCACTCAACGAAAACGATGAAACTGCTCCCGGGCAAATTGATAAAGAAACATTGATTAATATTTTTAATAAAATGGAAGACTTAAAAAACAAAAATGACTGATTTTAAATTATTTGCAGTAACAGGTAAACCTATTCTTCATAGTAAAAGTCCTAATATTTTTAATGATGTCTTTTTTAAAAAAGATACAAAAAATATCTATTTCAGATTAGCTGCCAATAATGCTCACGAAGCTATACAATCGTTTCAAACACTTAACCTTTCGGGAATGAATGTTACAGCTCCTTTTAAAACCGATATTATTCAACATATTGATTACACTCACGAAGATGCTAAAAAAATTAATGCTGTTAATACAATAGTTAACTGCAATGGTAAACTATCGGGGTTTAATACCGACTTCATTAGCATTATTAACAGTTTAAAAAACAAAAATATTGAAATTGCAGAAAAAAAATGTTTGGTTATTGGTGCCGGAGGTGCTGCAAGATCTGTAATCTATGGTCTGAAAAAGGAAAATGCACAAGTTACTATTGTTAACAGAACTCTATCAAAAGCTCAACTCTTAAGCAAGGAATTTAATTGCCATTACGATTCATTTGAGCATATTGAAACTATTTTCAATAAAATGGATATAATTATCTATGCCCTACCCGTAAATATAAAAATTTGTTTCGATAAACTTATTGACAAACATCAAATATTGATTGACCTGATGTATAAACAATCATTATTTACAGAGTCTGCTCAAAAATCCGGATGTACGCTTATTAAAGGAGAAGAAATACTTATTAACCAAGCTGTTCCTGCATATCATCATTTTTTTAACAAAAACATAAAATTTGAAATTACTAAATATTTATTAGATAATAATTTAATAATCAACAAATTAGACAAAATTGCAATTATTGGTTTTATGGGTGTAGGCAAAACAAGTATTGGCGAAAAATTATCTGATGAATTAAACTATGAATTTATTGATACTGACAAACTTATTGAAAAAAATGAAAACCAATCAATAACAAATATTTTTAAAACTAAAGGTGAAGATTATTTCAGAACGCAAGAAAAACAAACATTAAAAAACTTGCTGAACAATGACAAACATGTTCTCTCTTGCGGTGGCGGAATAATTATTAACAACGAAAATATTAAGCTATTAAAACAAAATTTTATTATTGTTTGGCTATTTTCAAATATTGAAACATCAATAAAAAGAATTACCGACAACAGCCGCCCTTTAATTAATGATAACAGTTTAGACAAAATAAAAAACCTGTACAAAAAAAGACTTCCTCTTTATGCAAAAACCTGCGATATAGCAATTAATATTGATAATAAATCAATTAAAGAAATCTCTCAAGCAATTGTTTATGAAATTGAGATGATGAAATAATTCGGTAAAAAACTTTGTATAACAAATTAATCCTAAAAATTTAAATTTTTAATAACACCAAATTCGGGTATTTATAAAATGGATTAATTCCTTTTTTTTTCACTAATACCCAACTTTTGTAGTTATCACAAAATTATTAGGAACAAAATCGAAATATTTATATAAATTTTTCGATTACAATCGAAAAATTTGTTATTTTTACAAAAAAAACTTATGATTGCCCGAATATTAAAAAATAATATTGAACAAAAATTATCAAAAGGAAAAGCTGTAATTATACTTGGAGCAAGGCAAACAGGTAAAACCACTTTGTTAAAAAAAATTGTTGATAAAAAAGAAAATTTTTTGTGGATAAACGCTGATAACATAGAAGACCGCGAATTATTCGGGAACCCTTCTGCGGTAAGGTTAAAAGCAATTATCGGAAAAAATAAAATTGTTGTCGTTGATGAGGCACAAAGAATACAAGATATAGGCATAAAACTTAAGTTAATTACTGATGAAATGCCTTATATTCAACTGCTTGTTTCTGGATCCTCTGCTTTTGAACTTTCAAATAAAATTAACGAACCTCTTACAGGTCGTAAATTTGAATATCAACTTTTTCCTATTTCTTTTTCCGAGTTGGCAAATCATACCGATTTGTTTTCTGAAATTAAAATGTTAAAACATCGCTTAATTTATGGTTCTTACCCCGATGTAATTAATAATCAGGGTGATGAAAAAGAAACATTACAACAACTTGTAAGCAGTTATTTATATAAAGATATTTTGGAATGGAACAAAATAAAAAAATCCGATAAAATAATTAAACTCTTACAAGCTATTGCATTTCAAATTGGGCATCAAGTCTCGTATCATGAACTTGGGCAAATTGTTGGACTAAATAGCGAAACCATAGAATCATACATTAACTTGCTTGAGCAATCTTTTGTCATATTTACATTAAATTCGTTTAGCCGTAATTTAAGGAAAGAGTTAAAAAAATCGCATAAAATTTATTTTTACGATAACGGTATAAGAAATGCTTTAATATCTAATTTTAATCTCGTAGAATTACGAAACGATACCGGAGCTTTATGGGAAAACTATTTAATGAGCGAGCGGCTAAAATACATATCGTATAATAAAATTTATTGCAACCGCTATTTTTGGCGTACACACGACCAACAAGAAATTGATTATATAGAAGAACGCGACGGAAAATTATTTGCTTTTGAGTTTAAATGGAACAAAAACAAAAAAGCACGTTTACCAAAAGCATTTATACAAGCATATCCCGAAAGCGAATTTAAAATTATTAATAACGAAAATTATATTGATTTTATAAATTAAATAGTGAGTCTACTCCGGAACCAATTCCCCAATAGCGCAAGCATCTCGCTTGTGCTTTTATCAAAAAAAAAGTAAAAAAAACTAAGGTACAAGCGGGACGCTTGCACCAGTGGTGATAATAATCAAAATTATCGAAAACATTACGATATTAAAAAACTTCAATGCGACGTCTGATTAAAAATTATTGATTTAGATTCTTCACAAACAATTAAAAATTTACTACCTTTAAAAATTAAACACATATAGACAATTATTACGTAAATAAATTCTAAAATAAATCATGACAGGCTTGAAATAATTTTAAAATGATATAAATTGTATTTTAAAATTTCACACCAGTTGGACTTGTTAATTAATCTCTAACCGATATTTTTTTTTATTGACACCTTACTTGTCCCTAAAACGAAATAACTAATTTTATTAAAAACCTAAATATGAACGGAAAAGAATGGTATAACAAAGGTGTTGAACTTAGTAATCTTGAAAAATACGAAGAAGCTGTAAAAGCATTTGAAAAAGCAATTGAAATAAAACCAGAATATGACGATGCTTGGTATAACAAAGGTGTTGCTCTTGGCAATTTAAATAAATATGAAGAGGCTATTAAGGCTTTTGAAAAAGT
>JAUVJB010000208.1 GCA_030592465.1 Bacteroidota bacterium
AAAGCGTCCCGAACAATTAAGTGTGGAAAGTTTCATAAAATTAACTAATTTAGTGGAAAATTATAAGAAAGATTAAATTTAGAATTTAATTTGGAAAAGCCGCTAAGCGGTTAACTTTACAAAAAGACTGAAAGCTATAAATCTGTACGTCAATTTGTTATAAATCCGCTAAGCGGCTATAAATTGATAACTTTAGTTTTCTGAGTAGTTTCAAAGATTAAATTTAGAATTTGAATTTAAAATTTAATTTGAGACATTATTAGTTCTAATTAGTGCCGGCACGAAAACTCGTAAAATTTTAGTTGCGATGTCATTTCGATCCGCCAGCTGGCGGAGAAGAAATCCCATTCAACTTATATACACTATGTTATGAGATTTCTCCTTTTAGTCGAAATGACAATATGGGCGTTTTCATGCAAACACTAATTATAAAAGGATGTAATTAGGGTGGCTACATAAAAAAATAAGATTATGCGTTTTGAATTAACAAAAGAATTTATTGACAGTTTACGCGAGGCAATTGAATTAAAGGATGGAAAAACCACCTTGAATTTAATTGGAAATTTGCATGCTGCCGATATTGCAGAAATATATGATGAGTTAGATATTGAAGAAGCAAAATTTATTCATTTATTACTTGATGTTGACAAATCTGCTGATGTATTAGTGGCACTTGAAGATGATGTTCGTGAAAGATTTCTCAAAACAATTCCCAGTCACGTAATAGCAAAAATCATCAAAAATAAAATGGATTCTGATGATGCCGCAGACATTATTGGTGCACTTCCAGATAAGATTCAACAAGAAATTTTAACGCACATTGATGATATTGAACAAGCCAGTGATATTGTTGACTTACTTAATTACGACGAAGACACTGCCGGTGGGTTAATGGCAAAAGAATTAGTTGCTGTTAATGAAAACTGGAGCATTACGAAATGTATTCGTGAAATGCGAAAACAAGCAGAGGAAGTAGGACAAGTGTTTTTTGTTTACGTTGTTGATGATGATGACATTTTAAAAGGTACTCTTTCGTTAAAAAAATTACTCCTGATATCAGAAACCGCAAATATAAAAACAATATATAACCGCGAAGTTATTTCTGTTAAAGTTGATACTCCATCTGAAGATGTAGCCAATATTATGGATAAATACGATTTAGTAGCTCTTCCCGTTGTTGACAGCATTGGACGTTTAGTTGGCAAAATTACAATTGACGACGTTGTTGATGTAATTAGAGAAGAAGCCGGTAAAGACTACCAAATGATGTCAGGTATTTCTGAAGATATTGAATCTACCGATAATGTTATGGTTCAGACACGTGCACGTATGCCATGGCTTATTATTGCTATGTTTGGTGGAATTTTAAGCTCTCGTGTAATTTATCAATTTACCGGTGAATTATCATTTCTACCACAAATGGCTATGTTTATTCCTATGATAACAGGTATGGGTGGTAATGTCGGAATACAATCATCAGCAATCATAATTCAAGGTTTAGCAAATAATTCACTTGGTATTGAAAGTCCTTTTAAAAAATTATCAAAAGAATTTTTTATTGCATTATTAAATGGCTCTATTTTATCTTCAATTATTCTGGCATTTAATTATTTCACATCAGATTCTTATGTTATTACCATTTCAGTAAGCATTGCATTATTTTCAGTAATTATGTTTGCAACACTTTTTGGTACTTTTGTCCCTCTTATTTTAAATAAATTTAAAATTGACCCTGCTTTGGCAACCGGTCCATTTATTACTACTGTTGACGACATATCAGGTGTTTTTATTTATCTCGCTATTTGTAAATTACTTCTTGGAGTTTTAGCATAATAAATATAATGGAATTTTTTTTGTTTTTAAATAAATAATTCTCTAAATTTATACACACAGTCTCAAAACAATTAATTGTTTAACACAAAGGAAAGATGATAATTATTTGAGACGATTTGTGTTAAAAAAAAATTAAATATTTACTTTTTATTTCTTTTAGTCATCAAACCTTTGTAAAAAAATATAATATAACATCATGAAAAACTTTTTACTGGTATTTTTTTTATTTTTTAGTATTGGGCTTTTTGCCCAAAAAAATAATGATTCAACACAAAAGACTGAAAATCTAAAAGACGAAATTGTCTCTTTAAAAAAAACAGTTTCTTCATTAAATCACAAATTTAATACGTTTAAATATTCTCAAAAGAAAACAATATCAAAACAAAACAAAAAATTTGATAAAATTTCTTCAAATGCTATATCATCTGCAAATGATATTAAAAATAATTCTGACTCAATCTCAAAAATAAATACTGATATTGAATTATTAAAAAAAGAAAATGAAGATCTTAAACAATTAATTTCTGATAAATGTTCTACTTATAAACTTTCACTTTTTATTCTTTTATTTCTTTTAATCATTTTATTTTTATTTAACAGAATCTCTATCTTTAAGCTTCCAAAAAAAATGAATAAAACCATTGTTGAAACAAAACAAGATGCTGACTTAGAAATTCAAAGCGTGAAAATTGAGCTTAGTAAAGAGGTTAAAAATATAAAGAAAAGTATTAATAAGATTAATAAAGATATTAAATCATTATCGGAAAAGGAATAAAGTTATACTGAGTTTATTTCAGCAAATATTTTTTATAGACCTTAAAGGTTTTAAAAACTTTAAGGTCTAAAAGCTACACACCTATTCAATTATCATATTTTTAATACAATCGAATTCATGCATTTTGTTATGAAAATTAATAAAATTAGCAGTAGAATCAAAGAACTCTATTACTTTGTCTCTTTTTAAATTTGTTGGTTTTGATGAGATCACAGAACCATACGAAGACCATGGGTAATCTTGTATAAGCTCACAAAATCCATGATGAACAGGATTGTTATGTATATAATGTACTAAATTTTTGAAATATTTATCAGAAGTTATTTCAATTCTTTTAAATGGACTATCAAAGAGAGAGCCATAACGATTATACTTTTTATTAAATGATTTTGTATACGCATTAAAAAAATTGGAAAAATATCGGAATAATGGTTTCCCTGTTTCTTTTGTGGTTGTTTTTATTAATAAATGAAAATAATTCCCTAATAAAACCCACGCATAGGTCTCTGCAATAGGATCAATATATTTCTCATATAATCTAATAAAATGATAATAATTGTCATTTTCACGAAATAAATTTTCTCCTTGCCTGCCTCTATTATAAATGTGGTAATATTTTCCTTTTTCAAGAAATACCTGTTTCATCATATAATTGTTTCATCTTTTTCACAGACCTTAAGGTTTTTAAAACCTTAAGGTCTAATGGTAATATTTTAATTTCAAATGTAATATTTTTTTTTATTTGTGGATGAAATTTTTGGTAAAAAAACTTATATGGAAACAGAGGCACAAGCGAGATGCTTGCGGCTGCTGGGGATTTACTTTCGGATTGCAAATCCGAAAGAGGGAATAAATTTTCCAAATCTTTGAGATTTTGAAAATTAGAAACATTTTTGGCTTGCCAGTATCTATAAAACACAAGTGAGGACGATTGCACTAGTTATTGATATTAACCTGAGTTCGATATAAGATATAAAACACAGAAATTCAGAAATGAATAAGATTTGTGAATAAAATTCTGAATTAATAACGGGTTATTTAGAAGAATTTTAGTTGCAAAGATTGTTTATTTCTGAATTTTCCTTTGGACTTCATTCTTTTTCATATAAATTTTCCCAAATTTTTTTAAATTATCCCGATAGTACTTCAAAAATTTGGGAAAATTTCTAAAGAAAAATAATTGAAGCTGTGATAATATATTATATCGAACTCAGGTTATTACCAAAATGTTATTCTTTTTTTATAAATATTAGGATATTACTGAGTATAATTTTAATTTAGTGCCCAATATCCAAAATTAAATTTTTTGTTGTCTTTTGTAACAATACTTCATTTCAAAAAATATAACTTGAAAATAAATATTAATTTCAAGCATTTAACATAAACAACTAAATATCAATTAACTATAAAAAATGAAAAAATTAGTTTACAGTTTTATTTTATTAGCAATAGTTTTTTCATCGTGCCAACAAAAAGAAGCGAATGATGAAAAGATAATTGGTAAGAAAACGCTCAAACTTACAAGTGATTTAATGACTCCCGAAGTTTTATGGTCGTATGGCAGATTAGGTGATGCCCAAGTTTCACCGGATGGAAAAACCGTATTATACGGAGTAAGTTATTACAACATTCCTGAAAACAAAAGCAATAGAGAACTTTTTACAATTGAAATCGACGGGAAAAACAAAAAACAATTAACAACAACAGTTTGCGGTGAATATAGTGCTATTTGGCGTCCTGATGGTAAAAAAATTCTTTATTTATCACCAGCATCGGGCTCAATGCAGATATGGGAAATGAATCGTGATGGAAGCAGTAAAACCCAAATCTCTAATGTGGATGGTGATATTACAAATATTTTATTTTCGCCAACACAAAAACAATTGTTATTTACAAAAGATGTAAAAATTGACAAACAAGTTGTTGATATTTATCCGGATTTACCAAAATCTGACGGTAAAATTATTACTGATTTAATGTATCGCCACTGGGATACTTGGGAAGATGGCAAGTATTCACATATTTTTATTGCTGATTATGCCGATGGTTCTGTTAATAATGATTATGATATTATGGAGAACGAACCTTACGACACTCCTTTAATGCCTTTCGGCGGTATTGAAGAAATTACTTGGAGCCCTGATGGAAACAAAGTTGCTTACGACTGTAAAAAACTTAAAGGTAAAGCTTATACATTGAGCACAAATTCTGATGTTTATATTTATGATTTAAAAACTAAAGAAACCATTAACCTTTCTGAAGGTATGCCCGGTTACGACAGAAGTCCGCTTTTCTCAACTGATGGGAAAAAAATTGCATGGTTAAGTATGCAAAGAGCAGGTTTTGAGGCAGATAAAGACAGACTGTTTGTTTATGATTTTGATACAAAAACAAAAAAATATCATACACAAAATTTTGATTATAGTCCGTTTAGTATGGTATGGACACCCGACAATAAATCAATGTATTTTGTAAGCGGAGTGAAGGCAACTTTCCAAATTTATAAAATTAATTTTGATAACGATGAAATAACAGCTGTCACAAAAGGTATTCACGATTATCATTCTGTTGCTTTAGGCGACAACTGTTTAATTGGTACAAAAGTATCGATGGTAAAACCGGCTGAGATATATAGAATAAACGAAAAGACAGGTGAAGAAACAGAAATATCGTTTGAGAATAAAGAAATTTTAGATCAAATAGCTCCTGCAAAAGTTGAGAAACGTTGGGTTACAACAACCGACAATAAACAAATGTTAACATGGGTTATTTATCCACCTCATTTCGATAAAACGAAAAAATATCCAACACTACTTTATTGCGAAGGCGGACCACAATCACCATT
>JAUVJB010000075.1 GCA_030592465.1 Bacteroidota bacterium
ATAATCCATATTATTAAATATTTCTTTCCTAATATTATTACTTTATCTCTGTTATTCATATTCTCCGGTGGTTTCAAAGCTTACACACAACATCTAAATAAGACACACCAGTGTTTCTTATATCTTAAATTAATTAATAATATTTTTTTTAAAATTATCAATTATAAATCAATTAACCAACCTTTTTCTAAAAAAATTTAAACAACATCTTTTTTCAAGCTCACAAATTTTATGAACTGTTAATATTATTTATGATATTTGTAGTTAAAATATATATTATCAATAAAAAGATAAAAAAAACTAAAAATGGAAAAGATAGCTTTATTCCCCGGCTCGTTCGACCCTATCACTATTGGACACGAATCAATTATAAAACGTGCATTGCCTATTTTCGACAAAATAGTTATTGCCATAGGTTACAATGCAAATAAAAAAGGATATTTTCCGTTAGAAGATAGAATAAGATGGATTGAAAAAACTTTTAAAAATGAACCAAAGGTGATTGTTACGCATTACGATGAGTTAACTGTTGATTTCTGCAAAAAAGTTAATGCACAATATATTTTAAGAGGCTTAAGAACTTCGGCAGATTTTGAATATGAACGCTCAATAGCACAAATGAACAAAGCTATGCATACTGAAATTGAAACTTTGTTTTTGTTAACTACACCGGAAACAACGGCTGTTAATTCAACAACAGTTCGCGATATTATCCGCCATGGTGGTGATGCAAGTATATTTTTACCTACGGGTATAAAAATAAACAAATAATGAATGTAACCGTTTACGGTACTCCGGCTGGCGGATAGCTGAATGGTTAAATTGCTATATTGTTATATTGTTATACTTTGTGCGGTTATATTTTGCACTTCAGCAAGCTCAGTAGAGACATAATATAATTTGTTCCCGAAGCTTCGGGATTGTCATTTAACTTCGCTGTCATTTGGCTGCGCCGCCTGCCCTGTGAAATTGCGAAGCAATATTTAACAGGGTCATTTAGTTGTCATTTGTTGTTATTTGTTTTATGTCATTCAGTTGTTGATAATTAATGACAATTAATGACTACTAATGACAATCAATGACTACTAATGACAATCAATGACTATTAATGACAATCAATGACTATTAATGACTATGTGTGTTAAAATTTAAACCGTTTGCAGTATATAATAATTGCCCTTATATCTTAACAATTTAACAATTTTTAGTATAATAATTTAAAGTAATGTATAAACGCTTACAATTTCTGATACTTTTTTTTTACTGTTTACAATCAATTTACAAGGTCAAAATGTAACTATTAAAGGCAATGCGCCCTCTTATGCCGGCGACAGTTTAACTTTTTTTACATATTCTGATCTTGTTACTTATACAGGGGAAAAAATTTGTGAGTGTAAAGTTCATCAGACCGGCGACTTTTTATGCACATTCAAAATTAGAAATACTAAATATATTTTTGCACCACTCGGCGTGTTTAAAGTTGTTTTATTTGTTGAACCTGACTCTACTTACGAAATTGTATTGCCCAAAAAACATAAAAAGTCTATACCTGATAAACTAAATCCTTTTTTTGAACAAAGCAAATATTATGTCGGTTTACTAAATAAAACACCTGCGGATTTGAATTATCTTATTCGCGATTTCGATTATATGTATGAAGATTATCTTGATAAAAATTTCTATAACATTTACCACCAATCATATAACAAAGAAATTGATTCGCTTATCTCAAACATTGATTCGCTTTTTTCAAGATACACTAATAAATATTTTATTAATTATAAAAAATACAAATTCGCGTTTCTACGATTCTTATCTTATCAAAGGGACGTGAAATACGTAACTAAATATTATTTTTCTAATCAGCCAATTCTTTACTATAACATTTCATACATGGATTTATTTAATCAGCTTTATGAAAACTTTTTTTCTTATTATATTAACAGTAAAGAGGGGGAGCGACTTTTTTCTGATATTGCTTATGCCAAAAGTCCTTATTACATAAAAAAAATACTTGATAATAATTTAGCTTTTGCTCACGACAATAATTTTAAAGAGTTAGTTATTCTTAAAGGATTATACGATGCCTTTAACACTAAAGACTTTCCTGAATCGAGCCTGTTTCAGATATTAGATTCTGTAAAAACTTTAACCAATATTCCTGAACATAAAACTATTGCAACAAACATTAAAAACAAAGTTACACAATTACGCAATGGCTTTGATGCTCCTGATTTTCAGTTATTTAACAAAGACAGTGATTTAATAAAATTGAGTGATTATAAAGGGAAATATGTTTATCTTAATTTTACAACAGTCTTAAGCTTTGCTTGTCAAAAAGATTTAGAATTGTTAAAAAAATTATATAAAGAAAATAAAAAAGACCTTGTAATTCTTTCAATTTCTACTGATGATAATTTTAATGATTGTATAAAAAATTTTAAACAAAATAATTATAAGTGGAATTTGTTACACTATGGTAATCAGCCTGATGTGTTAAAAAATTACAAAGTAAAAGCTTTCCCGATGTATTATTTAATTAATCCGTCAGGCAAGCTCATTATGTGCCCTGCACCTGCACCAAATGAAAACTTTGAGTATTATTTTTACAAACTGAAAAAATCAAGAAATTAAATTTGCGTCTTTTAAGATATCAATAATAGATGGGTAAGTATTTTCTGTTATAGTTCTAAGCTCCGATTTATTAAACCACTTAGCAAAAGTGATATCTTCTTCTAATTGAGGTTTTAGTTGTTCATTGCCTTTATATTCCATTTTGTACCAGAAAGTCTTTTTTAAAATCCGCTTATCATCAATAAAATAGGTGTGATAGGTTGAATTTAAGATACTTGTGATTGTCAAGCCTGTTATTCCGCATTCTTCTGAAGTTTCTCTTAAAGCAGCATTATGGCACTCCTCATTAGGTTCAACTTTACCCTTTGGCAAATCCCATTTCCCTCCTCTTTTTATAAAAAGAATTTGTCCTTTCTTGTTAAATACTAAACCACCGGCTGCTTCAATAAAGTTAAAATTGGTTTTAAACTCTTCAAACATCTCCTTTAAATTATCATTAAAAATAAATAGATTTTTTAATGATTTATTTTTTTCAAATAACTTAATTACTAATTCAAAATTCATACTCGAATAAAACTCGTAGAATAAACCAAGATTATTTTCGTAATTTTTTTTGTAATTGTTAGTCAAAAATAAGATATTGTTGCCGAAATAAATTTTATACATTTTATATATTATGAATAAAAATGACACGTCATTAAAAACTGCCGAACTCTTATTACAAATTAACGCAATAAAAATTAATCTTGCAAATTATTTTACATGGGCATCGGGATTAAAATCACCAATTTATTGTGATAACCGCAAAACTCTATCATATCCTGATGTTAGAAATTTTATTAAATTACAATTTGTAGATATAATAAAAAATAATTTTAGTACGGTTGATTTAATTGCAGGAGTAGCAACCGGAGCAATTGCCCAAGGATCTCTAATTGCCGACTATTTAGGGCTGCCTTTTGTTTATGTAAGATCATCACCAAAAAAACACGGTCTTGAAAATTTAATTGAAGGT
The DNA here is from genome assembly GCA_030592465.1 of Bacteroidota bacterium. Classification (GTDB taxonomy): domain Bacteria; phylum Bacteroidota; class Bacteroidia; order Bacteroidales; family B39-G9; genus B39-G9. Next base: position 3,590 of record JAUVJB010000075.1, read on the forward strand.
GTGGTGTCAAAAGGGCAGTCGGTTATTGTAATTGAAGACCTTGTTTCAACAGGAGCAAGCAGCCTCAAAGCTGTTGATGCTCTGCGAAAAGCCGGATGTAATGTTCTCGGAATGCTGGCAATTTTTACTTATGGCGTCAAAATTGCAGATGATAACTTTAAAAAAGCCGATTGTAATCTAATTACTCTATCAAATTATGATACTTTAATTGACTATGCACATAAAAAAAACTTAATTACAAATAATGATTTAGTTTCATTAAAAAAATGGAAAGATGACCCTGAAAATTGGTCTGCTACTTTATAAGCGGTTATTACTTTAACATAAAATTATTGACATTTATAGTTATTAATTGCCTGCCCCGTAGCGAAGCGTATCGGGGTCATTAAATAGTCATTTGATTATCGTTAGTAGTCATTAATGGTCATTAATAGTTATTTGATTATCATTAGTAATGGCTAAGGTTTAGATATTCTGTGATTTTTGTAACAGTCTAATTATTAATAATTTATAAACAATAATAATCCCTATATTCCCTAAAAGGTGTCTTAAAGTTTTCCTTTTAGGATGATTGGGATATAATAACGCAGACTATTTAAACCTTATCCTTAGTAATTATTAATTGTCAACAACTGAATGACGGCGCTGCAAAATGACAGCAAAGCTAAATGACGGCGAAGCCAAATGACGGCGAAGCAAAATGACGGCGAAGCCAAAAAGACCATAAACGACGTGAAATAAATGACTATAAATGATAAAAAATATAAACACGAAAGACATAATTTATAATTAAATAATTTTAAATTAGAAACATGACAAAAATTGAGAGCAGAATAGGAAAAATTAACAGTTCTGACGAAAAAATATTTAAACTTTTAAGCAGATTTGATAATTTTAATAACTTTATACCTCAAGATAAAGTAAAAAACTATGTTGCAACCGAAGATACTTGCAATTTTTCTATTGACGGCGTTGGTGATTTTGGCATGAAAATTATTGAACGTCAACCTTTTTCAGTAATTAAAATTGAGAATAATGAAAAAGTACCGTTTGATTTTAATTTTTGGATTCAGTTAAAAAAAGTGTCTGAAAATGATACTCGTGTAAAACTAACAATTAAGGCTGAATTAAACCCTATGCTTAAAATGGTTGCAAATAAACCTTTAACAAATTTTGTAAATACATTGGTTGATAAACTTGAAGAAATGCAAATTTAATTATGAAACATTTGTAGTGATAAAATAAATTGTTTTGTGGTGCTATTGTTAAATGTCTATATGGTTAAATTGTTAAATGGTTAAACGAACGGTAAAACAATATAGCCATTTAACCATTATCATTATTATATTTATCCCAAACTCGTGATGAAACCGTCTCGTATGTTTCAAAATTAATTTGTCATGATACTAGTGCAATTTTCGTGAATGCCTGGTATTATTTTCTTTTTTTGAAATTGCTAAACCGTAAGTTTCTGTTTATGAATAATAATCACTTTTAATCATAATCGGGATTTACAAGTTTGCCGATAAAGAGAATTGAGTTGGTGCTTTTTTCTTTTATTGCAAATACAAAAGGTTTATTTGCGTTAAAAACAGTTGATTCTCCAATACAATTATCCAACAAAACTGCAGTAACAGCAGCTGCTTCGGTTCCTTCTTCGTTCACATCAACATAAGTTTTGTGTATAACTTTAGAGATAAATAAATTTTCTACTGCATTAATTTTTGAAAAATCAGCACTGCCCGAAAATGCTATTTCCATTCCCATATTTTTCAAAACATTGTTTAAAATTTTATCATATTTAAACTTAAATTTTGGCATTGTAATATAAATATCATCGACCTTTTCAAAGTTGTTTAGCCAAGTATTCCAATTATTGTCGTTTAGTTCATTTATAATATCATCGGTTGTTTTTCCTTCGTTTGGCAACAATACCACCATACTGAATTTTTCGTCGCCATAAGGTAATTCAACAGCTTTAAATAAATCGTTAGTCTGATAATTAAAATTTCCTTCTTGCTGCATCATTAACACATCTTTTGTTGTTCCGTCAGCGAGATAAAACCGTTTTGATTGCGTATCGGAATTGTCAAATTTATATTTCCAGTTACCTTTAAAATATATTGCATTAATAAGTATCATAACTGTTTCAGGCGATATTTCGTCAATAATTTTTTTAATTTTATTATTTGTATTATCTGCCACCCAATTGTTAATAATATCTTTTGACTGAGAAGCACCAAAATCCAAAGCTCTGACTTCAGCATCATAATAGTTTTTATTTACATCAATAAAATTTTGTTCAACACTAAAGTTATCTCTGTACCAAATTGAATTAGCAATATTAAAAATTACTTTTGGGTCAAGCCCGATTAATGAGTTCATAATATTTTTAAACGAACTGTTAATCTCTTCAGTTGTTAAATTATTAAGCCGAAGTGTCTGTTCCATAGCTGTTTTCGTCTCATTGTCAGCTCCATTATAAGTCATGGCGAGAGCAAACGAAACACTCAACGGTGAAACAAAAATGTTCTTGTTTTGCTCTTCAGTTTTATTTATTTCGTTAAATAAATCAAAACCAAACTTATTGCTTGAGTTAACAAGTGATTGTTCCTTTTGGTTAAGATTAATATCAGAAATTTGTGGTGAAGGGTTTTCTTTTTTCTCACAGGAACTAAAAAAAGCAGATAAGATGATTACTAAAAATATAACTTTTATTGTCTTCATAATATATAAACATTTATTGTTAATACAGTATTTATTAGACGAAGAAATATTAAAAAAAGTTGCGTTTGTGGAAGGCATCAAACCCAAAAATTCAATGGTGTTATTAACCATTTAACATTTGATATTAAAAATAATAATTGTAATTTTGAGTTCACTCCGAAAAGCGGTTAACCCGCCAACTCGTGGCGGAAGACTAATAGCTATAAATCTATATATCAGCCTATTGCAAAACAGATAATCGGCTATTAATTGATAATTTTAGTTTTTGGAGTAGTCTCATAAATAAATTATTTACGAATGAAACTGCATAATATATTGCAAGATACATTAAAAAAAGAACAAAATTTTATTACTGACAACGGTGAAATAAAGAAATGGGTTGTAATTAATTATGCCCAAAACCAAAATGAAAAACTTATTGAATTACTTCTTAAAAATGAAGAATTAAGAGAAAAATTCTTTAAAAATATAAAAGGTTATCTAATATTTGATTATAAGCTTTTTGTTTCTTTTATTGAAAACAAAAACTATTTCAATAACAGCTACACCAAATATAAAAATAAGATAGGTTTAACCATTGGCAATAAATATTTGAAACAATTAGATGAAGTTTCATTAGTATGGCCTTTTAAGGACACTGTTTTAGAAGGCGGACAAAGTAAAGAAGAACAAAAAAAGAGCGAAATATTTTTTAATGAAGTATTGGCTCAAGATGAAATCAACCAGTTATTTGAGCCAAAAGTTTTGACTAATTCATACAAAAATAACTTAACAGGTGAAATTTCTAACTCTGATAATTTTATCATTAAGGGTAATAATTTATTGACACTTTATACTCTTTTACCCGTTTTTGAGAGGAAAATAAAACTTATATATATTGACCCTCCATACAATACCGGTGGCGATAGTTTTGGTTATAACGACAACTTTACCCATTCTGCTTGGCTTACATTTATGAAAAACAGGCTTGAAATAGCCAAAAAATTATTGACAAAAGACGGAAGCATATTTGTTCAATTAGATTGGAATGAAGTTCATTATGGGAAAGTTCTTTTAGATTCAATTTTTGGGCGTGATAATTTTAGAAACGAAATAATTTGGGCATATCATGGACCCGGTTCTCCAAAAATGAAACAATACAATAGGAAACACGATAATATTTTATGGTATAGTAATTCAGCTACTGATTGGGTTTTTAACGGAGATGATGTAAGAATGTCATCAGAAGTTCATGTAGGTGGTTTTAATAATGAAATGAATGCTGATGTAAGTAAGGACTATACATCAAAGGGTAAAATTCCGGAAGATTGGTGGGAAACGGGAAGAGATAAAAATGAATTTCTTCAGGAAATGGGAATACTTTATGATGAATATCTAAAAATTAAGGATAAAGATTGGTGGAAAATGGCTGTTGCTGCGAGAATTAGAGTTGATGGAGAAAAAAGAACCGGATATTTAACCGAAAAACCCTATAAACTAATTGAAAGAATAATTAAAGCTCATTCAAATAGTGGTGATATAGTTTTGGACTTTTTTGCAGGCAGTGGAACTACAGGAATAATGGCTTCCAAATTAGGCAGACAATTCATTTTAATTGAACAATTAGAAAACACACACACAATAATCAAAAAACGATTTAATGATGTAGAATATGTATATTATGAATTAAAAAAATACAACCAAACATTTATTGAACAAATAGGAAAAGCAAAAAACACAAAAAAATTGTTGTTTATTTGGAAACAAATGAAAGAAAAATCATTCCTTGATTATAATCTTGATATAAAAAAACAAGATGAAGAAATAGAAGATTTTAAAAACCTCCCGATTAATGAACAGAAACAACATTTGTTTGATGTTTTAGATAAAAATCAAATATATGTAAACCTTTCTTCAATAGATGATAAGGACTTTGAAGTGAGCGAAACAGAAAAAAATTTTACAAACGAGTTTTACTCATTAAGGAAGTAGGTTATTATGACTTTTCTATACGAGATATTACCAACAAGATTATCTGAAATTGATGTTCAAAAATCCGAAATACCTAAAATAATTTCAACTAATTTAAACAAAAAATTTTCTATTCGTCCATATCAAAATGAAGCATTTTGGAGGTTCATCGCTTTTTATGAAAACAATTTTAAAGGCAAACAAAAACCTCCTTATCATATAAATTTTAATATGGCAACAGGAAGCGGGAAAACTTTTATTATGGCTGGTCTTATACTCTACCTATATGAAAAGGGATTTCGTAATTTTTTATTTTTTGTTGATTCTGCTAATATTATTGAGAAAACAAAAGAAAATTTTCTTAACGGATTGTCTTCAAAATATTTATTTGCCAAAAATTTATATAATAACGATAAAAAAGAAATAAAAATTAAAGAAGTTAAAAATTTTGAAGATGTAGATAACAAGAGTATAAATATTTGCTTTACAACTATACAAAAATTACATAGCGACCTTACTAAAACAAAAGAAAACAGCTTAACTATTGAGGATTTTAAAGAGAATAAAATCGCTTTAATAGCAGACGAAGCCCACCACATAAACGCAGATACAAAAAACGGGAATCAAAAAACATCAGACATTATCCCAACTTGGGAAAATACTGTAATAAACATTCTTAAACATAACTATTCAAATATTTTACTTGAATTTACAGCAACTCTTGATTTTGATAATCAAGATATAAAACTGAAATATTTAGATAAAATTATTTTTAAGTATGACTTAAAACAGTTCCGTTTAGGTGGTTATTCAAAAGAAATTAATTTGCTTCGTTCGAGATTAGAGCAAAACGATAGAATTTTACAAGCTGTTATTTTAAGCCAATACAAACAAGAAGTTGCTGCAAAATATGGCATTAACCTAAAACCGGTTATCCTGTTTAAAGCAAAAAGGACAATTAAAGAATCGGAAAGGAATAAAAAGAAATTTCATGCCTTAATTGAAAACTTAACAGCAAGCCAAATTCAAAATATAGAAAACACATCTGCTGTTCCTGTTATTCAAAAAGCGTTTAACTTTTTTAATGAAAATAATATAAGTTGCGAAATTTTATCAGACCGACTAAAATCAAACTTTGATGAACGTAAGTGTTTAAGTGCCAATAATGATGCAGAAAAAGAACAGAATCAAATTATACTAAATTCACTTGAAGATTTGAACAATCCAATTAGAGCAATATTTGCAGTTCAAAAATTAAATGAAGGTTGGGATGTACTGAATCTTTTTGATATTGTCAGGCTATACGAAGGCAGAGACAGCAACAATAACAGACCCGGTAAAACAACCATTGCAGAAGCTCAATTGATTGGGCGAGGAGCGAGGTATTTCCCTTTCAAAATTTTAAAACAGCAAGATTTATACACAAGAAAATATGACAAAGATTTAACAAACGAATTAAGAATATTAGAAGAATTATACTATCATACACAAGAAGACAGCAGATATATTTCCGAATTAAAAACAGCCCTTATTGAAACAGGTATTTACGAAGATGATAATGATTTAATTCAAAAAAATTTAATTTTAAAAGACAGTTTCAAAAAAACTAATTTTTACAAAAAAGGTTTTGTGCTTTTAAATAAAAAAATTCCAAAGAAATATGATGATGTAAAATCTATTACTGATTTAGCCCTTAGTAAAAAAAATATTGAATTTGAATTACATTCAGGTGCGGGTGATATTATTACTGCCTTTTCCGATAATAATCAAACAAAAAATATCATAAAAACTAAACAAAAAAACATTGAATTAAAAAACATTCAAAAACATATAATAAAACGAGCCTTAGCAGATAATCCTTTTTTCAGATTTGACAATATTCATAAATATTTTCCAAATATAAATTCCACATCAAAATTTATTGAAAAAAAAGAATATTTAAACGCTTTAGAAATCACATTTAAAGGAACAGAGAAACGATTACAAAAAATTTCCAATAAAGACTTATATCTTGCAATTTCAAAAATTTTAAAACAAATTGAAGATGAGATAAAAAATAACTCAACTGATTACCAAGGGACAAAAGATTTTTATTATAAATCAATTCAAGAAGTCTTTAAAGACAAAACACTAAAAATTAATAAGAATGACGAAAGAATAAACGGACAAGAAGAATTTTTGAAAGATAAAAAATTGTATGTTTTCAATGCTAATTATGGAACACCGGAAGAAAAAGCATTTGTAAAAATGTTTGAAAAAAAATATAAACATTTAAAAAAGAATTTTAAAGATATTTTTTTAATCCGAAATGAACGAGTTATTAAAATATTTAATTTTAAAGACGGGCAAGCTTTCGAACCTGACTTTATTTTATTTATAACACAAAAAGAAGATGAACAAATTACATATCAAGTTTTCATAGAAACGAAAGTAACCGGATATGTTTCAAAAGATAAATGTAAAGAAGACTTTTTAAAAAAGATACGAGATAATAAAAAAACAATTGATATTTTAACTCACAAATATAGAATAACAGGAGCTCATTTTAATGATGTTGTAAATGAAACCGAATTTAACCCGAATAATTAAAATATGGCTGCAACAAATAGTGCTTATGTGATGGTTTGCGACTCACACTGCTGGGAAAAAGCAAATTCTCTCGCAAAAATCCGTATCGAGAGCGAATATAAAAGAGATAAACGTCTATGTTTAGATGATAGAATAGAGAAAATAGCTATTGGTTATGTAGGTGAATTTGCATTTAAAAAATGGTGTGAAGATAATAATTTAAAAGGAGAATATTTAGGAGAAATTATTGGTCACGAACCGGATAAAGGAGATTTTAAATGTAAAGATGAAACTATTATAGATGTTAAAACACAAAAAGTGTTTTATTTGCCAAAAGATGATTGGAGATGTGAAGTTACATCAGAACAAATTCAACGCCCAATTGATATTTATGTGTTTGCAAAGATGTTTACGAAAAACAATAATAGAAAATTATACATCTACGGTTGGATGACACACGATGAATTTAAACAAAAAAGTGTATATCGTAAAACAGGAACTATTTTAAAAGGCAGAAAAGTTCATTATCCGAAATATGATGTAACAATTAATGAATTAAATGATTTGAATTCACTTATTAATAAATTGAAATAATCCATCTCGGAGCTCATTACTAATTTGTCTAAAAATTAAATAACTCAAAAAAAATAATTATCATACCAAATACAAAGATGAAAAAAATTTTAGTAACAGTAACATTTTTCTTTTATGCTTTAATCTTATTTTCTCAAGATTATACACAAACTATAAGAGGTAGTGTAATAGATGCCGACACCGAACTTCCTTTACAGGGAGCAACCATTGTAGTTACTGATGTTACGCCACAAAAAGGAACTATAAGCGATGCAAACGGCGCGTTTTCTTTTAATAACATTCCTATCGGGCGACATAATTTGAGTATAACTTTTATTGGGTATAATCCTGTAGCTTTGCGAAATTTATCATTAGGATCTGCAAAAGAATTAGTGTTAAATGTTCGCATGAAAGAAAAAATTACAAATTTAGAAGAAATTACCGTAAATGCACATGCACGTAAAGATATGGCTAAATTTTATTTTGAGGTGCTGAATTTTAATGGTTTAACCCCGACACGCTCATACTTCGCCCCAGTACACTTCGCTACGGGGTAAACTATGGGGCAGGCAACTTAAAAAACTAATCCGCTAGCTGGCGGAAAGCAATAAAATTAAAATTTTTATTTCTTGTAATACCTATTTTATTGTTTATGAATACTATACTCTGCTTCGTAATTATTTGAGCTAATTTATATACTATAAAACAATTATAATTTTAACATATAGTCATTGATTGTCATTAGTAGTCATTGATTGTCTTAAATTGTCAATAAAACTAAATGACCCTGTTAAATATTGCTTCGCAATTTCACAGGGCAGGAGGCGAAGCCAAATGACAACAAA
>JAUVJB010000158.1 GCA_030592465.1 Bacteroidota bacterium
ACATTTAAAATATCTCTGTAATTACATTTGTTAATATGTTTTATAACATGTTTGTATTTTTCTGAATTAAAGTCAGTTTCAAAAAATAAAGGATATAAATAAATAGCACACATTTCGTTCGCCTTATCGCAAATCATATCATAAGATTTTTTTTCGTCTTCTTTATCATATTCAATTGTATCTGCTATTTTTGAAAGCTCCGCAAATTGCCCTAAGGTGCTTTCGTCAAATAAATTTGTCGGTAACTTAATTTTTTTGCTGCTTATATTTATTGTCTTCTTTTTTTTAACTTCAAAATTAAATAATTCTGTAATAAAATTAAAATCTTTTGCCTTTAATTCTGTGTCAGTCATTTCTAATGCCTCAACAAATTCAATATCCAAAAGGTTCTGAATAAATTCAGAATAAATAATCCCGTCCCAATCTTTTATTCTAAGAAATTGTTCAAATGTTAATTCACTTGTCTTCGTTGGTATCTTATACCCTGCTTTAGTAACAATCATTAAATCTGTTTTTATCAATTAATGTTAAATCAAAGAACCAGCCCGAAGTGTTATTGTCGAACCACGAAAAATCTATTAAATCACTTCCCGAAATACCCTCAATTTTAAATCCTCTTTTGTTTGCTTCTTTTACGAAAGCAACAAAACTGTCAAATAATTTTGCAATAATAGCGTCCTTATATTCTAATGTTTTATCAAATTTTGCATGCTTTAAAAATGCTAAAGTTATTTTATTTTTTTTGTCATACAGACCCATTGACGTTTTTTCTGTATCAAATTTTACTGGACGTTCCAAAAAAACAAAATAACCATTTTCATTATTTAAAAGTTTATTCGTGACTTTTGCAGTGCCATAATAAAAAACAAGATTATCGCCGTCAATTGCTAAGCTCTCAACTATATCTTTAATACTTTCCCAAATCATACAATTCCAAAATTAAATTTATAATTTAAAGACGTATAATCAAAAGTTGGGTAATCCTCAATATTAATTACAATATAAGATATTGCCTCACGATAATATTTTACACCTTTATTATAAGCATCATTTGAAAGTTCGCTAATATCAAAATCTGACATTGTTATTGAATTATCCTTCTCTGGAATAACCGTACCAACTGTTGCCTGTAAAGAATTATATTTTATATATTCTGAATAAATAAAATACTTTAACATTGCTTTTAAACCATCATAGATGTATTTTCGCTCACCATAATCATAAGTCGTGCCATTTAACAAATTAATATATTTCGTTATCTGTGGCTCTCCATCGACTAAATCAGCTATAAATAATATATATAAATCATCACCAAGTAACAACTTTAATATATTTTTTTCTACGGTGTCAATTATTGAATTTAGCTTATCCGTTATATTTGCTGATTGCGTTATTTCAATATCACCTACAAAATCTGCTTGAGTTATAAACATAATAAAAAGGGGGTCATTAACCCCCTTACTAAAGTTAATCGTTTCTAATTACATAAGTCATTTTATACCATGCCTTTTGTGCTGTTGCTCCGGATATGCCTCTAAATATAATATATTTATAATTGAAGCTTGTTATATTAATATTTGAATAACCAGAAGCCGCATCAGTATATGTAACCACACCGATTGAATCGTAAGCCGCCTCAGTTAATACATTTGCCCCATAAAATTTGAACACATTCGTAACAGTGCCGGATACTTTAGTCATTTGCAAAGTCAAGGATACATCCATTACATTTTTACTTCTTGTCTGAACAACATACGAAATAGTATCGCTTGCAACTAATGTATCCGTTGCTGCTACACCCCAACTATACCCTGCAAAAGGCGATTGAATTACTTTGTCTTGTGCTTGTATATTAAAGCCCAAAACAATCATTGCTAATAAAATTAAGATTTTTTTCATTTTTTTAAGTTTTAAAAGAGGCTAAATTAATAACCTCTAAAATTTATACTGCTGAATTTAAAAGACTACCCTTATAAATTACTGTTTCCCCTGAATTGCTTAGTGGTGCTGCACCACGTGCAATATCAACAGATATTTGATAAGCATCTGAAACATCTTGTGTTTTAGTACCATCTTCCGCTGTTGCCTTATGATAAATTGCAAATGTTAATCCTGAACCAAATGGGTCTGCCATTTTTGAATAATCTACAATGCCTTTATCAACACCAATAGCATTCGCCTTTGGAATACGTCCTACCATTGCCATCATTCCAGCTTCACTTGCAAAGAATTGTCCTTGCTCATCTGCATCAACTGAAAATTTATTTGAAACTCCAGAAAATGCATATCCGTTCATTTGATATTGAAGATTGTTAGCATTTGCTGCTCCTGAATTTTTGATAATATTTGCCAAAATTTCAATGTCAGGGCTGTAAATAATATCCAAACTGTTGTTATAATTGTTAGCTGCTAACATAGCTTGAACAACTGCAAATAATTGGTCTTTATCAGACCCGTTTACAGCCCAAGTATGAGATACCGCATCAAATGACCCGTAACGACTTATGAAATTGTTTACGGTTGTCTTATTATTTTCCGCCCAAGCGATATTATCTGTTTCAATTTCTGCGTGAATTGAGCGAATTGCACTGTAAAGTTCGTGAGCTAAAAAACCACTCCCCAGAACGTTGTGCATTGCGTCTTTCATTGAAACTTTAATACTCGCAACATAAGGTTTGAATGTTAAAGTACGAACATTTGAACTGCCAACCTCGCCTGTTATTGCTGCCGACCGAACATTTGTTACTGTTTTGTTGCTTCTTTCAAAATAAGCAGCTTCGGTTTGAACTCCCTCACTATCAACTATTTGTTGAAGATTAGAAAACAAACCTGCTTGATTTTTTAAAAGCATTAGAGTAAAGGGATGTAATTCTGCCCTCAACTCTGCCTCTGTATGCTTTCCTATTAACTGTTCTCGTGCCTTTAGAATAGCTGTATTTGTATGTGCCATTATTTAAAGTTTTTTCGATATTCAATAAGCTCACGAACATATTCGTTTGTATCGGGTGTAAACCCTTTTTGTTCCATCAGCTTGTCAAATTCTTCCATGTTGTTTATTACTGCCGTGTCAATATTGACATCAGCACCATTTTTACCCGCCGCTCGTTGCTGTTTAATTGGTACATACTTTGAAATTTCCGAGTTAAAAAGTTCGCTAATTGTTAAAGGAGCTCTCGTATCTTCGTGTTTCAAAATTTTACCCTCTTTGTTTTTTACTACAATTTTGTCATCAACGAGGTCAAGATTATAATTATTTTTAAATATGCTGTCTGCCATAAATCGTCTCTTTAGAAGTTCCTCATCTGTGTCAGCATCAATATTAAAAGAATTCAATGCTTGATTATATACATTCGCCGTCTTAGTCTTTTTTATTTCTGTTGAAAAAGATGTTTCCTTTTCGCTCAATAAAGCTTTGACTTTTTCTAATTCGGTTTGTACATGTTCAAAGTCATCCTTTAATACATCACTTTTAGCATATTTTTTTATTACAGCTTTTTTAATCGCTTCACTTGAGGTATAGTCTTCAACGTCTAATTTTAATTCTTCAACTAAAATCTTATTTTGTTTCGATAAAACATTATTTGCAATTGAATTATACAAATCTCGTGGGAGTTCCTGTTTTTTCGCTTTCTCAACCAATCCCTCTGAAAATTCTTTAATAGCATCAGCCTTTATATTTGCTTCTCTTTCATCAAAAGTCGCTTTGGCTAATACCTTGAATTTTTCTTTAAATACATTTTTCAATACAGTTTGACCATTTTCTTTATTCGCTAAAGAATTTTTAATCAAATCTTCATCTAAGCCTGTTAAGTCTTTAACTAAGCCAATCACTTCTTTTTCGTCCATTATTTTAAAATTTTCCATTCATTATCAAAAAGCTTTTTAATTCGTTCCCACATTATTTTATTAAATGTAGTAGTTACTTTTTCTCCATTCTCTAATGTTTTGTAACATCTCACAGTATCCTCAACCTTTTGCGGTTGCTTTTCCACTGTCTCAACCTTTTTCGGTTGTTGTTTTGGTTGTTGTTTCAATTTTTCCATCGTTTAAAATTATTTGTTGTTTTTCTTTGTCATTATAATACGCCTTTACCAAATCTTCGTATAAATTTTGAATAAAAGCAGTTGGCAAATTATTTAATTTTGCACTTTCAATCATCGTTAAAATATCATGGGCAACCTTTCCTGTATATAATTGTTCGTATTCAATTGTACAATCTAAAAATTTTGGCGAATATATTTCTGCCATAACAGATAAAATCCAAACCTCAAACTCTGCAAATTGTTTTGAAATTTCATTATTTTTTTTGTTTAAAGGGATTTTGTTTTCAATAATTTCCGTTGCGGTTTTTAAGGTATTAATCGCCTGATTATCTAATCCTGTTGAGAAATAAATAATTTTCTTCTCAATATTTTTTAAATTGTCTTCTTGAAATTTTAAAATGTTTATGTCCGTTTTAGCATATACAATCGGCTCGGACATATAAGGACGTTGGTCGTTTGGAATTAAGGCAGGTACTTTTATACTTTCTGCTGTGTTTTTAATTGTTACTGTTCCCGAACCATGACACGCCGGACATTCTATTTCGTCATTATCTGAATTTAATGTGTGCCCTGTGCCACCACATTTATTGCATTTCAAAGTAATTTCTGAACGTTGTGGAAACGCATGATATAATTTAGTTACCTCAAAATTATCACTATCTCGCTGATAAATTTTCATCAAATCAATAGCTTCAAAAATTATAGTATCTTTTATATTGGCAAAGTATGTTTCAAACCCCACTTTTTTAAATGGTTTATGTTTTAAAACATATTTTTTATTGTATGGAATAACGGTTGGCTTATCAATTATAATTAACTCAGAACCGCTCTTGTCTGTTTTTTTTCTTATCTCAACCGTGTAATCGTACCAATTTAACCCGTCTTTAAAATCTGTTAATTCAATAACTCTATAAATATTTTCAGTTATTTCAATGATAAGCGTTTTGTCATCTTCAAATTTTATCCGATTTATTGGTGCAAAATTAATCACCGGCAATCCTTCTGTATCTTTTGTTATAAATAAATACGTGTTCGGTCGATTAAAAACATAAGTCCTTAATTTGGATAGTTCTTTATTGTAGTCGGTATCGGTTAAATATTTGTGGAATTTTTTTTCAAGTGTTTTCTCTAAAAAATTAACATTAATAGATTTTTGTAATGTACTAAAAATCGTTAATTGTTCAATGATTAATGAAAAAAGTGGATAGGTGGTATTAAATGTTAGCTGTTCTTTTGCTTTTTTTTGCTCTTCATTTTCAATCTCAGGAATGCTTGTAATATTGATTTTAAAAACACGCCGTGATAACTGTTGTAAATTATTATCAAGTGAGCAAGCTGTTGTATTATCGTAAAAAGAAATTTTGTCTAAGTCAATCACCGTTCATAATACTATGTATTTCTTTATTACAGTCTTTCGACTTTCAAATTTCTTGCAAGTTATAAACAAATTATTTAAAAAACAAAATTTATTGATAATTAAATGATAAATTTTTATTATTATTGTTATAATAAACAAAATAACCTCCCGCTTCTGTTAAATGGTCGAACCCCGAAGTCTTGTCAGGCACGCCATTTTTATCGTTATTTTGACGTTCTAAAGCCTCTACATATTCAGGACATTTTTTTACATTAATCAGATATGATATTGTACCCTTTCCGTCTCTAAACATTCGATTAACAACTTTTACTCTATCAGAGACGAATGGATTAGTCATTCTTGCCCGTATAATAAATCCGTATTGCGCTAATATTTCAATATCTGTTCGGTCTGCATTTGTTTGTCTTTGTCTGCCACTCGCATCAGGATAAACGAATATTCTGTTTTTCGGATAACGTTGTTTAATTATATTACAAAGCTCATCGGTATCGTAAGCCTTCGTAATCTCATCTACCGCTATTATTTGGCGTTTTATAATATGAATAACTGCGGACATATTGCCTATGTTAAAATCAATACCAATATGCAGATGGTCGTGTTCTTTTAATTCCTCGTTTGAATTATTTATTTTTCTATCAAAATTATAATAAGTCGGTTTATTTTGTAAATTTATAAATTCTCCATAAATATAAGCCTTCAATTGGTGCTCGTCATACATCGCTTTTAATCCATCAATATACCCATCACCTAAATTAACCGCATTATCTAAAGTATTTAATTGGAATAATTTTTTATTTTCGTTATTATTTTTTTCAAAAAACCCATACATAAATCCAAAGCCCTCCGGAGTTGAGACAAAATCAATACAATTTTTTGTATTTTTTTTATAAGAATTTCGCCCACTTATTCGCCGAACTGCCTCAATCCTTTTGTTATTATGTAGTACATCGATTTCGTCTATTACTGAATAGCCCACCGAATAACTAACTATACTATCTGGGTTGTCCATAGAACGCATCCAAATTTCACCATAATCAGTTATAAATTTGCTGTCTTTAAGATTTACAGTATAATTAATCCCTAAAGTTTCAAATAAATCTTTGAATTTTGGAATTAACATATCAACTATTTTGCTATATGTAGGTAAGTAGTATGCAATCGGGACAAAAGGGTTTTCTAACATTGTCGTTATACACTTCACTACTGCGGATAAACTTTTTCCAGATTGATACCCGCCAACAATCCCAGAATTTAACGCCCTCGAATGGATATATTTTTTTTGATTTTCGTGTAATCTACTAAGGTTTAAATTCCCTTTCGCACTAATAAAAATTATTTCACTCATCTTTATTAAATGTAATCCCTTTTATCCTGTCTTTTATGTCAATTTTATTTTCAATTTCTTGTTTTGCCTTACCATCAAATGTTTCTAAAATTAATTGAATAGCTTTTAAATTGTTTGAGGTTTTACTCATTGCAATATTTAACATTTTTAACGCTAAACTTTCCTGTGTTGCAATTTTAAAGATATAAGCTGTTTCCGTTTCTTTTATGAAGTCTTTTTTTGGAATTGTTAATTCGCCTTGCTTTAGCAGTAATTCCTTGAGCTGTTTCTTTATTGATACACCAGCTCCTTTTTTATTAATATGCTCTGGATACTTATCAAATCCCTTTCCTTTTATATTTTCTGCATTTGCCATTATTTTTTCGTTGAGTGCTCGTTGTAATTGCA
>JAUVJB010000152.1 GCA_030592465.1 Bacteroidota bacterium
ATAATTTTATAATTTTAACTTTACAAAAAAGCCACAGATTCACAGATTATATAAAACTGAAAATATCCTAAGAATTATTTTTCAAATCTATCCTAATATTTGATAATTATTATCCATTTAAAATCTGAGAATCTGTGGCAATTATTAGTTTATATAACACTGATTAGTTACAAAATATTTTATACATTTGTTATAAATTAACTTAACCAATTTTGAGATGAAAAATATTTTTAGTTTTTTAATTACACTTATATTTTTACAATCTGTAAATGCTCAAACTATAGATGAAATAAAAAGCAATTGTAATGTTTACCTTTGGGGACAAGGGAAAGGCTTAACATTAAAAAAAGCAGACCAGGAAGCATTGGCTATGCTAATATCACAAATATCTACACAAGTTGAGAGCAGTTTTACATTGCTAAAAAATGAAATGAGTCAAAACGGTAATAGTGAACATTTTACAGAGACTTTTAACTCTGTTATTAATACTTACTCAAATGCTACACTTAAAAACACCGGGCGAATTGTACTTGGAAATGAGCCTGATGCTGAAGTATTTAGATATATTAAACGTGATGAAGTAAAAAAAGTATTTGCTGCAAGAAAAGATAAAATTATTGGTTTTACATCAAATGCGGAAAACTCATTAGAAAAAAATCAGCTTGCCGATGCCTTACGGTATTATTACTGGGCATTAACATTACTAAAAAGCCATCCTGATGGAGATAAAATTAATTATACTGATAAAACAGGACAAAAACAGCTGCTTGCCACTTGGCTGCCTATGCAAATTAATAATGTTTTCGACGGTATTAATATTAAAATAAAAAATATAGAAAAGGAAGAAAATTACACAACTTTTATTTTAAACATTTTTTATAAAAATAAACCAATCGTAAATTTTGATTATTCGTACTGGGATGGTTCAGACTGGAGTAATCTTATAAGTGGTAGAAACGGAATAGGATTGGTCGAATTGTACGGTGCTGCTAAAGATGCTAAAAAAATAAAAATAAAAGCAGAATATATTTTCCAGGGCGAAGCAAGAATTGACAGAGAACTTGAGGATGTTTTACAAAAAATTGATCCAATTCCTTTTAGGAACAGCTATTTTACAGTATCTCTTATAATTGCCAAAAAAACAGAAGAAGTTGGCGAGCCTGTTAAAGCTGAAATTAATGAAGCTATATTTACAGAAGTACAAGATAAATATCCTTTTGAAAAAAGTATTAATAATATTTTAATAAGTATAAAAACAAAAAATTATACCGACATACAAAATGAATTTACTTCTGAAGGTTATAATGTTTTTAAAAAACTTATTCAATATGGAAATGCAAAAGTATTAGGAAATCCGGAATTAAAATTTATTGCTTTTAACAATAAGGTTATTTGTCGTTCTGTACCTATGAGCTTTAATTTTAAAAGTAACAACAAACAATTTATCGAAAACGTAATTTTTTATTTCAATTCATCAGGAAAAGTTGAAACACTATCTTTTGCATTATCTAAAGCAGCTTTAAATGATATTATTAATAAAAAAGTTTGGAAAGAATATGACCGTATGATTTTGGTTAATTTTTTAGAACATTATAAAACTGCATACGCTTTAAAAAGACTGAATTATATAGAAAGTATATTTGCCGATGATGCTTTAATAATTACAGGCGCATTTGTAAAAGTTAAACCAAACGAAATAAATAAATATACAAGCAACAGGATAGTTAAGTTTAACCGACAAACCAAACAAGAGTATATTAAAAATCTAAAATATACTTTTAACAGTAAAGAATATGTTAATATAAAATTTGAAGATAGTAAAATTCGTAAAGCAGGTAAAGGCGGTGATATTTATGGAGTACAGATTAAACAGAATTATTATTCATCGAATTATGGTGATGTTGGTTACCTGTTTTTAATGGTTGATTTGAATGATTCCAACGAACCAATTATTCATGTTCGCACCTGGCAGCCTGTAGTTAGTAAAAATGACAGCATTTATGGATTAAGCGATTTTTTTTAAATTCATGAGTCCTCTCCGAAAAGTGTTTTTTTGACACAAAGGCACGAAGACATCCGCCAGCTGGTGGATAGTTTTCGGAGTAGTCTCAAACTTTACATCTTCAACTCAATAATTTCCATATCCTTAATATTTTTATTATCAATAGTAAAACGGATTAATGTTCTAACCTGCTGATATCCACTTTTACCGGCAGCTCCCGGGTTAATATGTAATAAATTTAATTTTTTATCATATATAACTTTTAATATGTGTGAATGTCCGCATATAAATAATTTAGGTGGGTTTCTGAAAATTCCGGGTTTTACTTCTTTCGAATAATTATTTGGATAACCTCCTATATGAGTAATCCATACATCAACATTTTCGCACATAAAACGTAGATGTTTCGGATAAACAATTCTAATATCTTGACCGTCAATATTTCCATATACGGCTCTTAAAGGTTTAAAAGCAGATAGCTTATCGGCTAATTGAATATTTCCAATATCGCCTGCATGCCATATCTCATCACAGTTAGCAAAATATTTAAATATCTTTTCGTCTAAATATGAGTGTGTGTCTGATAACAGTCCGATTTTTGTCATGATTAAGTTTAAAATTATAACAAAAATATTATAACTTCGTTAAAATTATATTAATCTTTGTAAAAACTTATTATAATTAAATGAACTTATTTTATACTCCTGACATTACACCTGATTTTTATTTGCTAAATGAAACAGAATCAAAACATTGTGTGAAAGTGTTACGACTTCGTAATGAGGATGTAATATTTTTAATTGATGGTAAAGGAGGTTTTTATAAAGCCCAAATAATTGATGATAATCCCAAAAAGTGTTTGGTAAAGATTATTGAAACAAAAAAAGAATATAATAAAAGAGATTTTTATGTTCATATAGCAATAGCACCAACAAAAAATATTGATAGATTTGAATGGTTTTTAGAAAAAGCAACTGAGATTGGAATTGATGAGATAACACCAATTGTTTGCCAATATTCTGAACGCAAAATTATTAAACCCGAAAGATTAAATAAAGTAATAACTTCGGCAATGAAGCAGTCGTTAAAAGCTTATCATCCGATTTTAAATGACATTACTAAATTTGATGACTTTATTAAAAAAGATTTTCAAGGCAACAAATTTATTGCTCATTGTTACAATGATAATCTTATGAGTTTAAAAAATGTAGCAAAAAGTAAAAAAGATGCTATTATTTTAATTGGTCCCGAAGGTGATTTTTCAATTGATGAAGTTAAAAAAGCTGTTGATAATGATTATACTGAAATTAGTCTAAGTAACAGTAGATTACGAACAGAAACAGCAGGTGTTGTGGCTTGCCATACTGTAAATTTATTAAATGATGAGTGAGTTACAAAGTAATGACCTGGCAGAGTGCGGAGCTCCTGCCAGCGTCTGATAATAATATAAACTTAGCTCTTTTGAATTTATAATCCGAAAGAGCAGTATAGCATAGTAAATTATTTACAAAAAAGATACAAATGAAATTATACAAATTAATTTTTATTTTTTTAATATTTTCAACATTCGATTTGTTTGCACAAACCGGTTCTGTAAAAATCGGTTTGCTTAAATATAATGGGGGAGGAGACTGGTATGCAAATCTTGAGACATCTCTGCCAAATTTAATAAAGTTCTGCAATAAAAATTTACATACAAATATTGATGAAAAACAAGGAATAGTTGATGTTGGAAGTCCTGATATTTATAATTATCCTATTGTACACATGACCGGACACGGGAATGTTATTTTTTCGCAACAAGATGTAGAAAATTTACGTAATTATTTAATTTCAGGTGGTTTTCTTCACATTGACGATAACTATGGTTTAAATATATATATTAGACGAGAAGTGAAGAAAGTTTTTCCTAATATTGATTTTGTTGAGTTGCCTTTTTCATACCCTATTTATCATCAAAAATATGATTTTCCTAAAGGATTGCCAAAAATTCATAAACACGATGGTAAACCGCCACAAGGTTTTGGTATTATTTATAAAGGACGATTAGTATGTTTTTACACTTATGAGTGTGACCTTGGCGATGGTTGGGAAGATCAAATAATTCACAACGATTCACAGGAAAAAAGGCTTGAAGCTCTTAAAATGGGTGCTAATATTATTAGTTATGTATTTGATAATTAATTTTTTTTAATGAATTCATTTTTAATTATACAAACCGCCTTTATTGGTGATGTAATTCTCGCTACAGCAGTAATTGAGAAATTACATAAATATTACCCTGACGCAAAAATTGATTTTTTGCTGCGCAAGGGCAATGAAAATCTTTTAAATAATCATCCTTATATTAACAATTTAATTATCTGGAATAAAAAAAATAAAAAATATAAAAACCTGTTTCATATTTTAGCCTTAGTTCGTAAACAAAAATACGACTATGTTATTAATTTACAACGATTTACATCAACCGGTTTTATAACATCCTTTTCACAAGCTAAAAATAAAGTCGGCTTTCGTAATAATCCGTTTTCAATATTTTTTACAAAACGCATTAAGCATACAATACATGCAGGAACACACGAAGTTGACAGAATTAATTGCTTAATAAAACATATTACAGATAATCAGCCTGTGCGTCCAAAGCTTCATCCTTCAATTTTAGATTTTGAAAATGTGCGTAAGTATAAAAATACTGAATATATTTGTATAGCACCAACATCGGTATGGTTTACGAAACAGTTTCCTGCAAAAAAATGGGTAGAATTTATTAATAAATTACAATCAAACTTAACAGTGTATCTTCTTGGAGCTAAAAATGATTTTGATGCTTGTAAAAAAATTCAACATCAATGTAAAGATATTAATATTGTTAACCTTGCAGGAAAAATAAGTTTAATTGAATCAGCCGCCTTAATTAACGATGCTAAAATGACTTATGTTAATGATTCTGCACCTTTGCACATTGCATCTGCTATGAATTCACCCACAGCTGCTGTTTTTTGCTCAACAGTTCCCGATTTTGGTTTTGGTCCTTTGGCAGATAAATCAACAATAATTCAAACACATCAAAATTTAATTTGTCGTCCATGTGGGTTGCATGGGAAAAAGAAATGCAAGACAGGTGGTTTTGAATGTGCTAATTCTATAGATATTAATGAAATGTTAAACTTATTAAATTAGTAATTAAAAATGGAAGAGCCTTTAAAAAAATTATATAATAAATTCGGTGTAAATATTAATAATATTAAAGAGGTTATTTGTGGTGATAAATACACTGTTGTACTTTTAAAAAACGGGAATATCGGAGTTTGTGCTAACCTTAACAATAAAATAAATATTAATATTGACGATATTCAGATACCCGATTTTAATAATTTTGAACACCGCATTGTGTTGAACGCATATTTTAATGCTGAGCTTAATTATTTAAATAATTATAATCATAACGTTGATATTTTTGATGGTATAGATTTTAAAAAATATAACAAATTAGTGATGATTGGCTACTTTAAGCCGTTGTTAAAGAAATTTAAAAAGAATGATATTAATGTATCAATTTTTGATATGTTTGACCGTGATGATGTGCTTACACCAATGGAAGAGCAAATTGATTATGTTAAAAAAGCCGATGCAATTATTCTTACTTCAACATCAATTTTTAATAATACATTTTTAAATATTGTTAATAACTCAAATAATTGTGAAATATTTCTATTAGGACCATCATCAATAATGCATCCTGAGATTTTAAAATATAAAAATGTAAAAACAGTTTTTGGTTCTGTTTTTGAAAAAAATGATTCAAGAGTTATCGATATAATAAAAGAAGGCTTTGGTACTCAGTATTTTTTACCTTACGGGGGAAAAGTATCTTTACAATAAATAGAGTATTAAAAACCTTTTACAGGAGTAATCATGTGTTCAATTAAAACGCCAACGCAACCAATGTTTTTGGTTTTGGGTAAAACACCGTGTTTTTTGTTTTGGCTTTCTGTTTCCCCCGGAACAAATATTTCAATTGATATTACTCTTGATTCAAAAACAGTAAATTCGAAAATTTTTGAATAGTTATCCTCAGCGTTATCGTATAAAATATCGCCTGTTTCATCATCAAGAAGTTTAAATTCAATAGTATCCCCTAAAATTTCGTCATTACAAATGGAAATACGATAATCCCGACCATTGAATATTTCAAAATTCATTTTTGATGTTTGTCCCTTTACAAATAAGGCACTCCTTGATGATTCGTTATAGTGGTAATATTTGTTTTCTGAATATTTGCAGTTATTTTTCTGATAGTCTAAACACATTGGCTTGTAATCATTACTTTGACCATAAGAAAATAATGTTGCAAAGCTTAATGAAAAGGTTAAGAATAGTAGGTTTATAAAAGATTTCATCAATAATAATTTGTTAATGATTTATAATAATTATAGTTATGATTTTGAGCTTTCAAAATAATAATAAATTTATCAAAAAAAAAATATTAAACCCATATTTAATAACGCAGGTTGTATGTACAAAATTGCCTTAAAATTATTTATTGATTAGTTGTAATAAATATTCGCTAACCCAATGTTTTGGCGTTTTAATCCAATCTTTTTTTTCACCAACAATATTAAAACCAACTTTAGTAAATAGTTTAATGCTTTCCATATTATCCGAAGCAATATTACAATAAAGCTGATGTAAGCCTAAATAATGAAACGAATAATTAATTAATAGCTGTAAAGCTTCTGTTGCATGCCCTTTATTGCGGTTTTTTTTAGAGTAAATTAAAATACCAATACCTGCTCTAAGGTGATATGGGTCAAAGTTAAACAAATCAATAGTCCCAATAGGGATATTTTTGTCATTTGATTTTAAATCAATAATTAACCTTAATTGTTTTGTCTGATAAATATCAAGATGTGAATTTTCGAGATATTGCTTTAAAATATGTTTTGAAAATGGATTTAAAGTGTTGCTTATTGACCATATATCAGTATTATTTTCCCATTCATATAGTAAATCAATGTCAGAGGATTCTAATGCTCTTAATTTAATGTTTTCACTTTCAAGCATATAGGAGTTTATAGTTTATAGTTTATAGTTTAAAGTTTAAAGTTTAAAACCTATACTTCAATTGGTTATAATTTTAACATATATTGCCTGCCCCGTAGCGAAGCGTATCAGGGTCATTAATAGTCATTGATAGTCATTGATAGTCATTATGTCATTAATAGTTATAAATAGTCATTGATAATCATTGATAGTCATTATGTCATTAATAGTTATAAATAGTCATTGATAATCATTGATAGTCATTATTTGTCAATAAACAATTAAATGACAGCGAAGCTAAATGACAACAAATGCCCCTATTAAATATTACTTCGCATTTTACCCTGTGAAATAATTTTGCGGTGCAAAATTAATCAGGCAACTGCCTGATTATTTCACGGGGTAAACGTG
>JAUVJB010000278.1 GCA_030592465.1 Bacteroidota bacterium
AAAGTAAAAAGTATTTCAAAATTATTTTTTTCTATTTGTTTTAACACATATTGAACATAGAATATTTTTTAGCTTTGAGATTCTTTTACTAAATTATCTATTTCATCATTTAATTTTTCATTAATATTAATACCTTTTATTATTCTTAGCCAAAAATTTGATTCTCTCATTTCTTTTAACGATATTCTAACTTTATTTGTAAAATCTGCTTTTGAAGATGATCCTTGTGCTTTTCACCCCGTCAGATAATTCTTCAAATGATTTTTAATAAATCTTTTATCCCAAATCATATTCAGATAATTTTCTCTTTATTTTTTTTCTTTATCTAACGGGGCAAGTAGTTAGCCCCTGAAGATGTAGAAAATTTTATTAATTGATATTTTATACTTTGAATTTTTTAGCCTTTAGCCTTTAAAAAGGTTGGCAAATTTGATTACCCACTTAAATTAAGAAAGAACCAAAAAAAATTTAATCAATATCTATAAAACATTTAAATATATTTTCAGGTAAAAACAATTTATCTTAAAAAATATTAACTTTGCATAAAGAAAAAATAGTTTATGCCTCAACAAACAAAAAAAGAAGAACAAAAAAAAATACAGCAGAAGTTTGACGATTTGTTAGAAACATGTACACGTTCAAATAAAAAAGACAAAGAACTAATTACAAAAGCTTTTAAATTCGCCAACAATGCGCATCAAGGCATTAGACGCAGATCAGGAGAGCCTTACATTTGCCATCCCTTATCTGTTGCCAAAATTGTAACTAATGAATTGGGGTTAGGCACAAAATCAGTAATTGCCGCCCTACTTCACGATGTTGTTGAAGATACCGACTACACAGTAGAAGACATTAAACATTTATTTAATGAAAAAATTGCCACAATAGTTGATGGATTGACAAAACTCTCAAATATATTTGATGCTAATTCATCAATACAAGCAGAAAATTTCAGAAAACTATTACTTACTTTATCCGATGATGTTAGAGTAATATTAATAAAATTAGCCGACCGTTTGCATAATATGCGAACCCTAAGTTCGATACCTGCAAACAAACAGCTCAAAATAGCAGGAGAAACAATGTTTTTATACGCACCATTAGCACATCGTTTAGGATTATATGCAATAAAAACAGAATTAGAAAATTTAAGTTTAAAATATCGCCAACCTGAAATTTATCAGGAAATAGAAAACAAAATAACCCAATCGGAAAAAAAAAGAAATTTTATTATTAATAAATTTTCGCTCCCAATTATTGATAAACTTACAGAACAAAAATTTAACTTTAATATTAATGGTCGTTCAAAATCAATTTTTTCTATTTGGCAGAAAATGCAAACTAAAAATATTCCTTTTGAAGAAGTATATGATCAATTTGCTATACGAATTATTTTTGAACCCGAACAAGGTGAAGATGAAAAAACAAAATGCTGGAATATTTATTCAATAATAACAGACATTTATATGCCACGTCCCGATAGAATTCGCGACTGGATCAGCACACCTAAAGCCAATGGTTACGAAGCGTTACATGCGACAGTGATGGGTCCAACCGGACAATGGGTAGAAGTGCAAATAAGATCGCAACGAATGGATGAAATTGCTGAAAGAGGCTATGCTGCTCATTGGAAATATAAAGGAATAAATTCTCATGAAAGTGAACTTGATATATGGATAAAAAAAATTCGCGAACTATTAGAAAATCCTCAATCAGACGCATTAGAATTTCTTGATGAATTTAAACTTAATTTATTCACATCTGAAATAATTATTTTTACACCAAAAGGACAAACAATACAATTACCCCAAAAATCAACTGCTCTTGATTTTGCTTACGACATTCATACTGATATTGGTAATCACGCTATTGGAGCAAAAATTAACCACAAATTAGTATCATTAAATCATGTTTTAAAAAGTGGAGACCAAATTGAAATTATTACCTCTGAAAAACAAAAACCACAACACGAATGGAATGACTTTATTAAAACAGCAAAAGCAAAACATGCAATAAAAGACTCTTTTAAAGAAGAAAGAAAAATAAACATAAAAAAAGGGAAGGAATTACTAAATGAAAAATTAAAAGAACTTAAGCTTCATCCATCTGCAAATATTGACAAAAAATTATTTCTTTATTATAAAACAAAAAACAAAGATGAACTTTACAACACAATTGGAAGTCAAAATATTGAAATTGAAAAATTAAAAAAAATATTAACTAAAAAAAGCAAAAATAAATTAATAAGATATTGGCAACTACAGTCAGCTCGCTCAAGTAACCGAAAATTAATTGAAAAAGGAATTTTACAAAAAAAAGAGGAAGTTAAATTTGATAAGAAAAAAACCTTAATTATTAGTGATGATTTTGAAGAAGAGACTTTTAAAATTGCTAAATGCTGCAACCCTATTCCCGGCGATAATATAATTGGTTACAAAAATGATGACAATACTATTGTTATTCATAAAACAAATTGCACGATTGCCATTAAGCTTAACTCCAGCTTTGGTAATAAAATTGTTAAAGCAAAATGGACTACTCACAAAGTACTATCCTTTCTTGCCCGTATCAAACTCAATGGTTTTGACCATATTGGATTGGTTAATAAAATTACAGAAATTATTTATAAGGACTTAAATGTCAATATGCGAGCAATTAATTTTGAAAGTCACGATAGAATTTTTGACGGTTCAATTGATTTATATGTACACAACACAACCGACTTGAATAATTTGATTATGAACCTAATAAAAATAAAAGGTATTGATTCTGTCAAAAGAATTGAAGTAATCGAATAAATTTTCTTGTTTTTATTTAGAATAATTAAAAATTATTTTCGTATATTTATTAACTTAAAAAAATATTTAAAATGGACGATAAAGTTAATAAAGAAAATATAAAAAATATTTTCACAGAATATCTCAAAAAAAATAACCATAGAAAAACACCTGAACGATTTTCAATTCTTGAAGAAATATATTCACACGAGGGGCATTTTGATATAGAATCTCTTTATATCTTTATGAAAAATAAAAACTATCGTGTTAGTAGAGCCACTCTTTATAACACTATTGACTTACTTCTGGATTGTAACTTGGTTATCAAACATCAATTTGGAAAAAACATTGCTCAATATGAAAAAACCTTTGAGCGTAAACAACACTATCATCTAATTTGTACTAAATGTGGAAAAATTTTTGAATTTAACGACCCTCGAATTGCAAAAATCTTAAACTCAACTGACAAACCTTCAGATTTTAAAATTAATAGTCATTCACTATATTGCTATGGCATTTGTGGTGATTGTCAAAACAAATAATATTATTAAATATGTTTGCATAAAAACCCTTCAGTGATTGTTTATTGATTATTGATTATTCCCGAGTATTCAAGGATTTTTTATTGACTATTGATTATTGTCTGTTGTTCGCTAACACATTGGTTAATAGCTTTATAATTTTATGTTTTCTAAAATTAAATATGGCGGTTACATAATTATATATAAACAAAAAAATAGGCATTACAAATAATAAATATTCTGAAATTAATTTTTTA
>JAUVJB010000017.1 GCA_030592465.1 Bacteroidota bacterium
GCCAATGCAAACGGAGATGCTTATGCAACATTTGAATTTAAAGTAAAAGATGATCAGGGCGCACAGAGTGAAACTTATACAATGACTATAAATGTAACAGCAATTAACGATGCTCCGGTTGGATCAGACGATGCAGTTACAACTAATGATGATATTCATATAACTTTTGCAACAACAGACTTTACATATCGTGATGCTGTTGAAGGAGATGCTTTTGCCGGTATTAACATTGTATCAGTAGAAACAGCAGGCGACCTCAAATACAATGGTGCAGATGTAACCGCAAACATGGATTGTCCCGATGTAACTCAATTAATATTTACACCGGTTGCCAATGCAAACGGAGATGCTTATGCAACATTTGAATTTAAAGTTAAAGATGATCAGGGTGCACAGAGTGAAACTTATACAATGACTATAAATGTAACAGTTGTTAATGATGTTCCAACTTTAGTAAATGAAATACCTGATGATAGTGCAAAGGTCGAAGTTGCATACAATTATGAAATACCTGAAAACACATTTGCAGATATAGATGAAGGAGATGTGCTTACATATACAGCAACTCTAAGTGATGACACGAGTTTGCCTGATTGGTTAAGTTTTGATGGAACCACTCGAATATTTACCGGCACACCTGATGCATCAGGAGAAATAACCTTAAAAGTTACAGCAACAGATGAGGCATTGGCAAACGTTTCTGACGAATTTATATTGACAATTGCCCCGGCAACAGGAATTGAAGATGTGTTTGGTAATAGTTTGTCTATTTATCCAAATCCAACAACCGGAATAATTACAATCACGCTTAATGATTTTGAGTCTGATGTAGATATTTCAATAATTGATATTATTGGAGAAACAGTTATTAAGAAATCTGTTCATAGTAATAAAACAGAAATTAATCTGTCGAATTATGCGAAAGGAATATATTTCATAAAACTTTCAAAAGATGAAAAAACAGTAACACGAAAAATTATTGTTCAATAGAAGTAACGATTATTTAAGACTAAATTTTTTAAATAAAGAGGAATTAAAATTCCTCTTTATTTTTATCATTAAAAACAATTAAATGTAAAAGAAAAACGAAAAAATTAAAATCACAATAACAAAAGTTCTTGTGCTACTTTCTTTTATTATGGGTTATGTTATAAATACATTTTTATAGCAGCAGTTAAAAAAATATTGGAGTTAATAAAATATAAGAAATTCGGCGCAACTATTATCTGTTGAAGTAATTTCAATAAAATAAGCCATAATTAAACAATTATGGCTTATTTTTGTGGGCCCACTTGGGCTTGAACCAAGGACCACCTGATTATGAGTCAGGTGCTCTAACCAGCTGAGCTATGGGCCCGAAAAAATTTAAAACGGGACTGCAATATTACATATTTGTATTAAAATTAACAAATTTAATGCAAATTTTTATGATAAATTTTAAAAATAAATAGCTATGATTAAAATTATTGTAGGTGTACTATTCTTGTGGAATTTTAAACATTAGCGTTTTGCCGGTAAAAAATTATAGCCAAAAAAACATTAAGACACAAAATTAACACCAAAAACAACATTTATTTATATCATAGCAGAATAGATTAAAATGTAAATTTTTTTTTGTTTAAGCCTTACCTCGTAAACAACAGCTCACGATATTTAGGCAATGGCCACATCTCATTATCAACAATAAGTTCTAATTTGTCGATATGGTAACGTATTTCTTCAAGATATGGTTTAACATTTTTTGAATATTCTTTAGCTTTCACTCTCATGTCTTCAATTTTATTTGCCTTTTTTCTTGCCTCAACCATTTCGTTAGCTTTAATATTTATCATAGTAATATGATTAGAAATATTTTTAATTGTCTCAAGTTGAGTTTTTGTTGCTTGTTTATATTCATTATCGGGTAAAAGGTCTTTCAAACCTTTAATGTTTTCAATAAGTATGTTTTGATATTTGTAAGCCGTAGGTATAATGTGATTAATTGCCAAATCGCCTAATACGCGGGCTTCAATTTGAAGTTGTTTAGTATAAGTTTCAATACGAATATCGAAACGAGCTTCTAATTCTCTTGAAGTAAAAAGGTTGTTTTTTGCACATAAGTCTTTTGTTTTATTACTAATAAAAGATTCAAGAGCTGCAGTAGTGTCGGTAATATTTGACAATCCTCTTTTTTTGGCTTCATCAATCCATTCTTTGCTATAACCATTACCTTCGAAACGAACATTTTTTGATTCGGTAATATATTTTTTCAGTATTTGGAAAATAGCCTCGTCTTTTTTTACGCCTTTATTAATTAAAGTGTCAACATCGTTTTTAAAAATTTTTAATTGATTGGCAACAGTAATATTTAAAAAAGTCATAGGCGAAGCACAGTTAGCCGATGAGCCAACGGCACGGAACTCAAAGCGGTTACCTGTAAAAGCAAAGGGAGAAGTACGGTTTCTGTCAGTATTATCTAAAAGAATTTGAGGTATTTTACCAACATTCAGTTTTAGCTCGGTTTTTTCATCGGGTTTCATTTTTTTATCATGCACTTTCATTTCAATTTCATTAAGCATATTACTTATGTTTGAACCTAAAAATGCTGATATTATTGAAGGAGGAGCCTCATTCCCGCCTAAACGATTTTCGTTGCTGTACGAAACAATACTTGCACGGAGCAAATCGGAATAATCATAAACAGCTTTAATTGTATTAACGATAAAAGTTAAAAATTGCAGATTTGATTTAGGATTTTTCCCGGGTGAAAACAAATTAACATTTGTATTTGTAAAAAGCGACCAGTTATTATGTTTGCCCGAGCCGTTAATGTCTTTATAAGGTTTTTCGTGAAAAAGAACTCTGAATTTGTGTTTACCAGCCACTCTTTTCATAATATCCATAACAATTTGATTATGGTCAACAGATAAATTAGCTTCTTCGTAAATAGGAGCGCATTCAAACTGGTTGGGAGCAACTTCGTTATGACGAGTTTTAATTGGGATACCAAGTTTATATGCTTCAATTTCAAAATCACGCATAAAAGCTGAAACACGAACAGGTATCGCACCAAAATAATGATCTTCAAGTTGTTGGTCTTTGGCAGATGCATGCCCCATTAATGTTCTGCCGGTTAAAATTAAGTCAGGGCGTACGTTGTATAATGCTTCATCTACTAAAAAATATTCTTGTTCCCATCCTAATGCAACACTCACTTTTGTAACATTTTTGTCAAAATAATTACAAACATCAGCAGCAGCTTTGTCAATAATAGATAGTGATTTGAGTAAAGGAGTTTTATAGTCGAGAGCTTCACCTGTGTATGATACAAATATTGTTGGGATACAAAGTGTTTTTTCAAGAATAAAAACAGGAGAAGAAGGATCCCATGCAGTATAACCGCGGGCCTCAAAAGTATTGCGAATGCCTCCGCTTGGAAAACTTGAAGCATCGGGTTCTTGCTGAACTAATTTGCTGCCGTCAAAACTTTCAACAACTGATGAATTGTCGAAAGGTTCAAAAAAAGCATCGTGTTTTTCTGCAGTAGCTCCATTTAATGGTTGAAACCAATGTGTGTAATGTGTAACACCTCTATCAATTGCCCATGCTTTAATTCCTGTTGATACTTGGTCTGCAATTTTTCGGTCTATTCTACTGCCTTTTTCTATCGCATTAATTACGTTGTTGTATGCTTCATTCGACAGATATTCTTTCATTTTTCGTTTGTCGAAAACATTAATACCAAAGTATTCTGATGTTTTATTTGCCGGCAGGTCAATTGTAAGAGCTTGCCTTGCAAATAATTCTTCGAGGGCTTTAAATCTGATTGTTGCCATTTTTGTATTTTTTATTAAATTAAATTTAAGGTGCAAATATATATAAAATTTTATAATACCATATAATTCTATGGGGCATTTTATAAATATATGTATTTTTTTATAAACACACCCCTATTATTTCGGGTAGTGTGTCGCAAAAACTATAAAAATTAGTTTTGATGTTTAGTTTTTTATTTTATTAGAATGTTAATTTTTTTTATAACTTTATAACTTTAAACTTTAAACTTTAAACAGATGAAAAAAATAAAAAATTTAGTATTAGTTTTATTAACTGTTATTTTTGTTTCTCTATTTGATGTAGTAAATGCACAGGATCTCTCTACAGAGAATAAAGTTATTTTTAAAAAGGCAGAGAAGCTTACGCGACAAAAGAAATATTTAACAGCTATTCGGTATTATGAAAAAATATTACAAAGTAATGAGGACGTAGAGACCTTAATGAACATTGCTGATATATATTTTGTTTATTTACCGCAAAAAAATTATGAAAAAGCTTTAGAATTTTATCAAAGAGCCGAGCACGCCATTAATGCTGCAATAAATAAAAATCATAAATTAGAAAGGCGTAAAAAAATTAAAGAATTTAAGCAGACTTGTGCTAATAATATTAAAATTTGTTTATCACATATAGAAAAATTTGATGGTGCTAAGAATAGGTACAAGAATGCAAAAGATAAATTTGACAAGGAAGACACGAATTAGTGTGCATCCGTAAAGTAGCACTTTTATAAAATTTTAGTTCGCCAACTGGCGAATAAGACTTAACTTATTACTAATCAATGAGTTGAAAATTTACCCTATTAATATTAAATTAAATATTTTTTTACAAACATTAATATTGACAGTTGTAAAATTCAGTCTTTAAAATTTATTTTTTTTCAATCGTTAAAAGTTGTATATTTAATTTTTAATTAAAATATAAACTTAGATGAAAAAAATAGCAATATTAATTCTCGCAGTATTATTCAATTTATCTTTATTTGCTCAACAAAATAAGACATACAAAAGTCTTATTGATGCTTTAAAATCG
The DNA here is from genome assembly GCA_030592465.1 of Bacteroidota bacterium. Taxonomy (GTDB): domain Bacteria; phylum Bacteroidota; class Bacteroidia; order Bacteroidales; family B39-G9; genus B39-G9. The sequence continues at coordinate 4,849 of JAUVJB010000017.1, forward strand.
CCAACAAAAGTTTATAAACTCGACATTTCCGGTAAGGGTTTACCAAGCACTAGTTTAAAAAACATTGAAAAACTTGTCAATTTAAAAGATTTAGACTTATCAGATAATAGAATAACCGAAATACCTCCTGTGTTTGGTAAGCTAAAAAATTTAGAAACACTTAATCTTTCAAGAAATCAAATTAGTGGTTTGCCACCCGAATTGTGGACTTTAATCAAATTAAAAAAACTTAATATTTCAAATAATCAGCTTAGTAATATATCAGTGGATATTACAAAATTAAAAAATTTGATATGCTTAAATTTATCAGATAATGAAATTGAAGGTTTACCATTTGAGATGAGCAAGTTGACAAATTTGATTGATTTAGATGTAAGTACTAATAAAATACAATCATTAAATCTCGAGATAGGCAAGTTTATAAATTTAAAAACACTCAAATTAAATACGAACGGGTTAACTACTGTTCCGGAAGATATTGGAAAGTTAAAAAATTTACAGATTTTATATTTGAATAAAAATTTAATAAAAGAAATTCCATCCGGTATTGGCAACCTTAGCAATTTAACAGAACTTATTTTAAATAATAATTTATTAATAAGTTTACCAACAGAGATAGGTAATCTGACTAATCTTACAAAGTTAACTTTGCATAATAATAATTTAACCGGTTTGCCTTCAGGTATAGGGAATTTAATAAAATTGACCGAATTAAATTTATCGCCAAATAACATCAGCACCTTACCTTCAGAGATTGGCAATCTTAAAGATTTAGTATATTTGAATTTATCAAAAAATAAACTCACAAAACTTCCTTCAAGCATTGGTAATTTAACAAAGTTAGAGAAACTAAATTTGTCAAAAAATCAATTAACAGGAATTCCCGCTAAAATAGGCGACCTAAGTAATTTAGATACTTTAGATTTATCAGATAATAAAATTACAAATTTACCCGCCAGTATTGGCAAACTTTCTAATTTAACTAATATTGAATTATCGCCTAATAATATTAGAACATTACCTGATGCGTTTTTTCAACTAAATAATATTACTTCACTTAATTTATCAAATAATAAAATAAACACATTACCCGGAGGAATTGGTAAAATGTTAAATTTAACTACACTCGATTTGTCGAGAAACGAGCTTGTTAATCTCCCTCCCGAGATTGGTAAATTAAAAGGATTAGTCAGCTTAAATATTTCGAACAATCAATTAAATTCATTACCTGCTGAAATAGGAGGACTTTATAACTTAAAGACACTTACTTTAAATAAAAATCAATTAACCGCTTTTCCTCCTGAGATTGGGAAGTTAACAAAACTTAAAAGAATTTATCTAAAAGATAATGACATTAGTTCAAAACAGATAAGAAAGCTCGAAAAGTTATTGCCAAAGTGTAAATTAAAATAATTAGTCCACATTTTACATTTTGATTATATTTTAACAAATTAGTTTGAATGAAATATGGCATAAAGGCAATAATTAAGACAAATCAATCTCTTCAATATTACCTGATAAATCATCTTTTAAACTAACCAAGTTAAGAGTAGGTAAAACAATAGGATTTATTCCGGATAATGTAGTTAATGCAGAGATATAAGCTCTTATGTATGGAAAAAGGATTGCAGGAGCATTTTGATAAAGAAAATCATTTAATTTTTTTTCTTCAATATTAGAATATTTAAAATATCCGACAACTTCAATTTCAATTTTTATGCTATTAGCTTTGTCAGATATAACAATTCCTAATATTAAATTAAATAATGAATTTTTCTTATCTAATTTACCTGATGGTTTGAAATTTATTATTAAATCAAGGGATTCAAAATGATTATTTATTTCGAATAACGATTTAGTAATTAAAAAACTGTCAAATTGAAATTCTGCATTTTTCATATTATGCTGCTAATGCGTAATTATTTTCTCCTGCTATGATAGGGTTGATTATTATATTAGTCCTTAACTTTATATGTGGAACAGTATTGTATTTTAACAACCATCCGGTATATTCAAAATCCGGAGTATCCACAGTTATCAAAGAATCGTCTGTGACAAAAAGTATTTCTTCCTTTGGAAATAAATCATGAAAAGTTTCTTCTAATTCAATTTCCAAGTCAATATAATCCTTATTTTGTTTAAAAATAGATATTGGTGTTATTTCAATAATATGGGTAGAAATATTTGTTCGATACTCATATTTAATAAAGATATTATTAATTGTTGAATAAATCTTTTCAAGTTCAGATTGTAAAAAAGTTTTTGATTTCATATTAAAATGCGGCTTTTATTGTATTAATTATTTCTTTACTTTTATTTAGGGCTTTTGTGCTAAAATCGTAATTTATTTCTTTGTTGTCATAATCAGATTCTTGTCTTGAAGCTTTTAAGGCATTGATTTCATTTCGCAGATTACGACTTTCATAACGATCTTTCGTTTTATTATGATATAAATCAATAAAATTTCTTATTAAGTATTTGTGTGAGCCCTCTTCACTCTTTCTGGTATTTTCGTTGAACTTATCGTAACCTATTCCAACATCATTAACATAAAAATATTTCATTTTTTGAAAAACAGCATAATAAGAACAATGTACAGACGGTGCGTACAAGTTATTTTTTATTAGAAGAACAGCCCCATCAAGGTTAAATTCTTATTTATTATTTAGTAAACTCAAATTATAAAGTAAATAAAAGCCCACAAATATACATTTTTTTATTTAATAAAATATTTTATACCGTAAATGTAATAAAAAAACAAATTATTGCCAATAAATACTGTGTATAAAAATGGAGATAAAGAGCTACAAATCAAAATTCTTACTATATTAGTTCATTAGAAATGGTGAGAAATTTTGCGTTAAAAAGTTTCACTATTCATACACAAATCAATATGTCATATTTTTTTAATAAAAAAATTTAATTTATATCCTTTAACTGTATAACATAACAGCATTGATAGGAGAAAAGATTATATTCTCATCTTATCAAAATCCAAAATAAAGTCAGTAATGTTTTTATTAAATATTTCTTCTTCGTTGTTTAAGAATTCAATTTCAATAGGGATATAAAACACAGGTAAACTGGTAAAGAAATCAATGTTTTTAAATTCTCGTAATCGTATTGCATCTTTCTCGGTAGTAATAATAATTTTTTTGTCATTTTGAATTTTATTAAATTCATTTACAATTTTTTCCAAATTGTTTTTTGAAAAAGCATGATGATCACTAAAGCTTATATGATGAATGTTTTTTGAAAAATTACTTAGAAAAATTTCAAGTGGTTTAGAATTAGCAATACCTGTAAGCAATAAAAAAGAATAGTTTTCGGTTTTGCAATCATCTAATGAAATATGAATTTCGTTTTTATAAACAGGTTTTAAATCATTGTATTTTATTTTTGTAAAGTAAAGTTTTTGGTAAGGGAAAATTTTTAGCTCTTTTATTATTAAACGTTTTTCAAGAGGTTTAACTTCTCCGGGTGATTTGGTTATAATAATTATATCGGCGCGTTTATGTTCGTGACAGCTTTCGCGAAGTCTTCCATAAGGCAACACCCAATCATTATAAATAGGTTTATTATAGTCGATGAGTAATATTGATAATCCCGGTTCTACAAATCGATGTTGAAAAGCATCATCAAGTAAAATAACATTAGGATTAGTGTTTTTAATAATTTTTTTAATGCCGTGAACTCTGTCAGTATCAACGGCAACAGTAATATCAGGGAATTTTGTTTTAATTTGTTTAGGTTCGTCTCCAATTTCTTTTGCACACGATTTGTTAGAAGCTATTATAAATCCTTTTGTTTTTCGTTTATAACCACGACTTAAGGTCGCAATATTAAATTGGGGTTTCAGCAGTGAAACTAAATATTCTATATGAGGTGTTTTGCCTGTTCCTCCAACGGTGATATTCCCAACACTAATTACAGGCATATTAAACTCGTGTGAGCGGAGTAAATTGTAATCAAAAAGCATATTGCGTATGGAAACAAAAAATCCGTAAATAAGTGTTAAGGGAAATAATAACCATTTAAACATAATAAAAATTTTAGATTTACCACCGCTCTTTCGGATTTGTAATCCGAAAGTCTGAATAAACGAAAGTAACAACAAAACTTTCGGATTACAAATCCGAAAGAGCGAAAGTTTTAGATTTCCGCCCCCTACCAACTAATAATCAATCCCGAAGTTTCGGGATTAAATATAGTTCGTTAGCTGAACAAACAATAGTTAGTAAATATCAATATCAAAAGGTAATCTTGCTTGAAAACCTTCAATTTTAGTTAATTTTTGGAGTTTATCGTAATATTTGTAATCACTTCCTAATTTATTTTTAAGAATTGATAACTCAATATCTCCTTTTAGCTGTTTCATTATTTGTGAAAAAGGATCAACTTGTTTAGGTAATGATACGATACGATATTTTTCGAGATTAGCTTTTTCAGCAGCAATTTCAATAGCTTTATTTAAACCGCCAAATACATCAATCAAACCATTTTTTTTAGCATTTACCCCACTCCAAACTCTACCTTGTCCAATTTCATCGACAGCATCTTTTGTCATGTTACGACCATCGGCAACATGAGTTAAAAAAGTATCATAAATATCTTCAACACCGGTTTGAATAATATCTCTTTCAGCACCGGTCATAGGACGGGTAAATGAGCCAAAATCGGCATATTTATTAGTTTTTACTCTGTCAACAGTTATGCCGAGTTTGTTTTTCAAGAATTTTTCGCCATTCAATAAAATACCGAATACGCCAATTGAACCGGTAATTGTATTAGGACTGGCAACAATAGTATCGGCAGCACAAGAAATATAATATCCTCCGGAAGCTGCAACATCGCCCATTGATGCAATAACAGGTTTAACTAGTTTTGTTAAATAAACTTCACGCCAAATTACTTCTGACGCTAAAGCACTGCCACCCGGAGAGTTTACTCTCAAAACAACAGCTTTTATTGTACTGTCGAGACGAGCTTTACGAATAGTTTGTGATAATTTTTCGGAACCAATTGTTTTATCAGTGCCTTTGCCCATGTTAATTTCACCCTGTGCATATATTACAGCAATTTTGTTTTTAGATAAATGTTTGTATTTGTGTGTTTTTGGCACATTTGTGTATTTTGTAAGTGAAATAATTTTTAATTTTTTGTTTTGTTCAATTTTTACAAGATTTTTTAATTCGGAAATTATTTCATCTTTATATTTTAAACCATCAACTATATGATATTTTAATGCACTTTTAGGATTTCTAATTGTAAGATTATCAGCATATTTTGTTAAATCATTAATTGATATATTTCTTTGTTCAGAAATGCCCTGTAAAAATTTATCCCATATTGAGCCCATAAAAGTATTATATTGTTCGCGATTTGCATCGCTCATTTTTTCAAGCATAAAAGGTTCAACAGCACTTTTAAATTTACCGTGACGAATAATTTCCGGCTCAATCTCAAGTTTTTTTAATGTTCCTTTAAAAAACATTAACTCGGCATGAAGACCTTTAAGTTCGATAATTCCTTGGGGATTAACATAAATTTTATCGGCAACACTTGATAGATAATAACTTGCTTGTGTGTAATAATCGGCATAGCTGATAATAAATTTATTTGATTTTTTAAAATCTAATAAAGCATCTCGAATTTCTTCAATAGTAGCTATTCCTGTTTTTATGACAGTTAAATCAAGATAAATACCTTTTATATTGTCGTCGGTTTTTGCGGCTTCAATATTTTTTAAAATATCGTTTAATCCTAAATGAGGTTCTGGTTGAAAAGACTGGAAATTAAAGTTTTCCATCGGGTTATTCGATGTTCTGTCAACAATTTGTTTGTCTAACTTTATTTGTAAAACCGTATTTGGTTTAATTTTTACAGTTTTATCCTGGGTTGAAGATATTATACTACCTACTACACCAAAGAAGAGGAAGAATCCGATAATTGATGCAAGAATTACACCAACAATAGTTGCTAAAGTGTATTTTAAAAAGCCTTTCATAAGAAATAATTTTTTAATTAGTAAATTGTTTTATGTCATTACAAATTTAAGATGTTTATTATAAAAATAAAATAATTTTACAAATGAAAAAATATTATGTGTAATAATATTGGTTAAATGTGAAAAAATATTGAATTTTGCATTTTAAGAATATTAATATGGCAAAAGTATATTTACTGTTAGGGGGTAATTTAGGCGACAGAAATTATTATATTCAAATGTCGGAACAGTCGATAGACAGAGAATTAGGTGCAATAATAAATAGGTCGTCAATTTATGAAACAGAACCTTGGGGTTTTCAACATGAGCAAAATTTTTATAATAGAGTTGTAGAAATTAATACTTTATTAAATCCGCAAGAATTGTTAGAAAAAATTCATAACATTGAAAATAATTTAGGTAGGGAAAGAAAAAATCAACAATATTCTGCCCGTACAATTGATATTGATATTTTGTTTTATGATGATTTGATTTTAAATGAACCAAATTTGATTATTCCACATTCACAGTTGCATAATAGAAAATTTGCATTAGAACCGTTATGTGAAATAATACCCGAATTTATGCATCCTGTTATGAATGTTACTGTACGTGAGTTGTTGTCTCAATGTGAAGATACTCTTAGTGTCAGCAAGATTGATATGCAGACAACAAAGAATTAATCTTAATCCAACTTAAAATACTTCAACAAATTTTTGTTTCAATTTACCCGGACCTGCAGGATTTTAAAAATCCGGCAGGTCTTTTTATTTCAACCAGAGTTGGTTTTTTTGCACATGCAATTGTAAATAGTTAAATTTTTTGTAACTTTGAAAGAGGGTATCTGTTTTTGGTATATCTATAATAACAAATATTGAAATAAAAAATGGTAGAAGTTTTTTATAAAATAAAAGTAAAAGACATTTTAACTCCAATTGAAAAAACACCTTTTTTGGAAGAAGAATCTGATTATTCAAGTTTGATAAAACTATTATCTGACCAAACGCATGCATGGGTTGTAAATAATAGTGATGATATGCATGTGGTAGGAATAATTACCGAAAAGGAAATGTTAGGTTTTTTAACTGCAAAAGAGAGTAAAAAAATCAGATTATTTGGTATATCTACAATAGATATGTTAAATGAACACAGTAAAGCGAGCGACCTAATGGTTCACAAGCCTGTTATATGCACAATTAATGAATGCGTAGAGGATGTTATAAGAAAACTAACGACATACAAAATTCGCAGATTACCGGTTGTTGATGAAAATAATAGGCTTATAGGTGAAATTACAATTCAAGTACTTGTTAGAAAATTAAAGGATAACTTTAAGAAATAACTTAGTAATGGAAAAAAATTATATTCTAATTGCTACATTATTACTCATTGGCTTTTTACTCGGTAAAGTATTTAGAAAATTTGGCTTTACTGAAGTGCTTGCATATATTATTGCAGGTATAATTATAGGACCAATTTTACATATTCAAGCACCAAGTCAGTTAAATAGTATAGTAACAGGTGTTACACTTGCTTTTGTTGCTTATACGGTAGGATTAAGTTTTTCGTTTTCGTTTCTTAAAAGAATGGGGAAAAAGATTTTCATTATTTTGATTGTTCAGGTATTAATCACAACTGTTGTTGTAGGAATTATTGTTTATTTATTTACAAAAGATTTACCGCTCTCAATTATCTTAGCTTCGCTTGCACCTGCAACAGCTCCTGCCGGCACAATTGCAGTTTTGAGAAGTATGAAAGCAAAAGGGAAACTCACTAATATACTTGTTGCAATTGTTGGGCTCGACGATGCTCTTGCAATTTTAATTTTTTCAGTAGGGTTAATATTTACTAAAACTTTATTGGGATTTGAAATTGATATATCAACGTCAATATTAATTCCTTTAAAAGAAATTTTCGGTGCTGTTTTTTTGGGAATTGCAATTGGATTAATTATTTCCTATTTATCGAAAAAAATAAAGTTGTCCTCCGATAATATTTTTGTTATTTGCATTGCTTCTATAATTTTATGTTGGGGAATTGCAACACTAATAGAGGTTTCTGCAATTTTAGCTTGTATGGTTTTAGGCACAACAATAATTAACTTTAATGTTCACATTGGAAAACTCTCTAATTCGTTTATTGATAATTTTGAGACCCCTTTATTTATTTTATTTTTTGTATTAATAGGAATGAAAATTGATTTCTCTCAATTTGTTGTGGTTTATCCTGTAGTTATTATTTACTCTATTAGTAGGATAATCGGGAAAATTTCCGGTACTAATTTAGGCGCCTATTTATCAAAATCGGAAACAAAAATCCGAAAATTTTTAGGAATAGCAATGCTCGACCAGGCAGGCGTTGCAATTGGATTGGCATTTCTTGCTTCTCAAGAACTTTCGGGTTATGAAATAGGTAATTCAATAATAATTATTATGGCGTTAACAACAACTTTGTTTCAATTAATTGCTCCATTTGGAATACAGTTTGCTGTAAAACATGCAAGAGAAGCTAATGTTTAACGTGGGAAATTTAACGAGACTATACTGAAAGATTGATTTGCATGCATATAAAAAAATTAATTTTAATACAGATAAGTAACAAATAAAGATAAAACAACAGACCACATTATTACTGCAAAAATTAAAAACAATATTGTTTTACTATTTAGAGTATAATATTTTACTGCAATGAATGTGCCTACCGGGATAGATAAAATAATCGGCGTTATAATTGCAAGACCTGATAATCCAAATTTCTGTTTAACTCTAATTACACGTCTGTTCTTTTTTGAAAAAATGCTTTTCGGGTTTTTCTTTATTTTTGATTGAGGAATTATTTTCTTAAAAATTATATTCTTTCTCGTTTTATCAACCAAAAAATTAAATGCAATTGAAATTGGTTTTGTTAAAAAAGCAAATACTAAAATTCCGAAAATACCGCCTGAAGAAGTTAAAATAATTGTTTCAAAAATATTATACTTGCATTGCAAAATTGCAAAAATTGGAGAAATTGCAAATTTGGTACTTCATAATAAAATAATATATGAAATTTTATAAAGCATGTTTGTTATTATTCTTTGTTTCCATAAGCCAAATCACCTGCATCGCCAAGTCCGGGTACAATATACGATTTAACAGTAAGTTCCTGATCAACAGCACCAACCCAGATAGTAATATCTTTGTTTGGCAAGTTCTTTTTAATATAATTAATACCTTCGTTACTTGCAATTATTGATACAATATGGGTGTGCTTAGGGTTTCCTTTTTTTAACATTGCTTTATAAGCCAATACCATTGAGGCTCCTGTTGCCAACATAGGGTCGGAAATTATAACAATTTTATCATCAATAATAGGACCGGTGATATATTCAAATTCAATATGAAAAGTTCCGTCACCATCATATTTCCTGTAAGCTGAAATAAAGGTGTTTTCAGCTTTATCAAAATAATTTAAAAGACCTTGATGTAAAGGCAAACCTGCCCTTAAAACAGTTGACAAAACCGGTTGTTGTTTTATAACGGGGACTTCTGCTATACCAAGAGGTGTATGAACTGATTTTTTTGAATAATCTAATTCTTTACTTATTTCATAAGCAAATATTTCTCCAATTCGTTCAAGATTACGTCTAAAACGCATACTGTCTTTTTGAACTGTTTCATCGCGAAGTTCAGCTATAAACTGATTAAAAATTGAGTTGTTGTCTCCAAGAATTCTAATCATCTTAAAATAATTAGGTTAAATTAAGTTTTCATCTGCAAAGCTAAAATATTTATCATCAGCTACAATGATATGGTCAATAATTTTAATATCGAAATAATCAGATGCCTTTTTCAACTTATCGGTAATTTTTTTATCATTGCTGCTTGGCGTGATGTTCCCCGATGGATGATTGTGGCATAAGATTATTGAAGAGGCTAATTCATTAACAGCCAATTTTAAAATAATTTTTACGTCAATAACAGTACCTGCAATGCCACCCTGACTAACTTTATGTTTTTCAATAATTTTATTCTGTCTGTTTAAACAAAGAACCCAAAATTCTTCATAAGGCAAGTCGGATAGAATAGGTTGAAAGATATTAAAAATATCTTTACTGTGTGCTATTTTTGTTTTATTAATAGCTTCGGTTAATTTCCTGCGTCTTCCTAATTCAAGTGCAGCAATAATTGTAATAGCTTTAGCATCTCCAATGCCATTAAAAGACTTAAAATCGTCGATTGATAATTTACCTAATTCGTTTAGATTATTATTTACTTTTGAAAGAATGTTTTTTGATAAATCAACAGCCGTTTCTTTTTTGTTTCCTGAACCAATAAGAATAGCAATTAATTCGGCATTACTAAGACTGTTAATGCCTTTAGAGATGAGTTTTTCGCGAGGACGGTCATCAATTGACCAATTTTTTATACTTAAATATTTTTTTATCAAATTTTTTATTTAGATATAAAAAAAATCTTCCTACGGAAGATTTTTAAATAAAAAGGTTATAACCTATTAACATGTAAACTTAAACTTGATTTTAAGTTTGAAGATTTATTCTTGTGAATAATATTTCTTTTAGAAAGTTTATCAAGCATCGAAATTACTTTTGGATATAATTCTTCAGCAGATTGTTTATTCTCTGTTGCTCTTAATTTTTGAATAGCATTTCTTGCTGTCTTTGCATAAAATTTGTTATGCAATCTTCTTTTTTCGTTTTGTCTAATTCTTTTTTTTGCTGAAAGATGATTTGCCATATTATTTTAAATAAAAATTAATAAAAAAATTGTAGTCCGGCGGGGAATCGAACCCCGGTTACCAGGATGAAAACCTGGCGTCCTAACCCCTAGACGATCGGACCATTATTTAATTGGTTTGCAAAAGTAATACATTTTTTTTTTTTACAAAGTATTTTTTAAAAAAAATATAAAAAAAATTAAACTTGAGACTACTCCGAAAACTAAAATTATCAATTTATAGCCGATTAGCGGTTTTGTAATAGACTGACGTACAGATTTATATATTTTGTCTTTTTATCAGATTAACCGCTTATCGGCTTTTCGGAGCGGACTCAAACTTTAAACATTTTTTTTAACGGATAAAAAATCAATTAGTTTTATTACCTGATGATTCGTGCCAAGCACAAAAATTTTATCGTTTTTTGATAGTTTTACCTCATGTGACGGATTAAAAATAAAATTACCGGTTTCGGTTTTCATCCCAATAATATTTGCTCCTGAAGCATTCCTAATTTTTAATTCACCTATTGTTTTGTTAATAAATTCGTTACGAATGTTACTACAGGACACCTCTTCGAGATTTACATCATCTTTACTTTGTAATAATATTTTATCTAAAAATTCAACAATATCAGGTTGTGCAACTAATTTTGCCATGTGTTGACCTCCTATTAAATCAGGCATTACAACAAAATTTGCACCCGCTTTTTTTAATTTTGAGTTTGAGCTTATGTTTGATGCCCTGCTTACTATTATTAGTGATGAGTTGATTTGACGTGCCGTTAAAACAACATATAGATTATCAGCATCTTCAGGAAAACTTGTTATTAGTGCTTTTGCTTCTTTAATATTGGCTTCTATAAGAATATCATCTTGTGTAGCATCGCCAATAACATATTGTAAATTTTTATCCTGAAACTTTGGGATTAAATTACGGTCTTTTTCAATAATTACAACTTGTTTACCATGTTCAAACAGGTTATTTGCTGCCTGTTTGCCATTTCTTCCATATCCACATATTATAATATGATTATTTAATTGTTTGTAATTATTCATTTTTTTTTTTCAAATATTTTTATTAAATTTATCAAAAATAACAAAATCTTATCAATTAATGAATAGACTATTTAAATTATTTTTTTTCTGTGCTCTCTTTATCGTAATTGCATCATGTGAAAATATTCATGATACAAGAACAAATAAAGCAGTTGATTTACAGCAAATAAAAAAAAGAGGGAAATTAATAGCACTTACCGATAATAATTCAACAAGTTATTTTATTTATAGAGGCAGACCAATGGGTTATCAGTACGATTTACTCAAAATGTTTGCTGACTATCTCGGTGTTGATTTGCAAATAATTACAAGTAACAACATGGATGATACTTTTGATAAATTGAAGCAAGAAGATTGTGATTTATTAGCGTTAAATTTAACAGTGACCAAAGCAAGGAGTAAGATTGTAAATTTTACAGAAGCTTATGGTACAACCCGTCAAGTTTTAGTTCAACGAAAACCTGATGGTTGGCAGAAAATGTCAAAAAGAGAAATTGAAAGTCATTTAATAAGAAATCAATTAGATTTGGCAAAAAAAACTGTTTGTGTTCAGGCAAATACATCGTTTTATACTCGTTTAAAACATTTATCTGAAGAAATTGGTGACAGTATAAATATTGTTCAGGTAAACAAAGAAACCGAACAATTAATTTATCTTGTTGCTAATGGAGAGATTGATTATACTGTAACTGACGAAAATGTTGCATTACTTAATCAAACTTTTTTGCCAAATATTGATGTTAAAACACCCGTAAGTTTTCCACAAAAATTAGCTTGGGCTGTACGAAAAGATTCTCCCGAACTGTTAACCACAATTAATAATTGGATTAATAGTATCAAACATACATCAATGTATGCTGTAGTTTATAATAAATATTTTAAAAATGTTAAGGCAACAAGACGATTAAAAAGTGATTATTTGTCTGTGCATGGTGGGAAAATATCTATTTATGATAATTATATTAAAAAATACAGCTCAGATATTGATTGGGATTGGAGGTTATTAGCTTCAATGATATATCAAGAATCAAGGTTTAATCCGAATGTGAGATCCTGGGCAGGGGCTTATGGTTTAATGCAACTTATGCCACATACGGCAACAAGGATTGGTGTAAATAACAATTCTTCACCCAAAAAAAATATTGAAGCCGGGGTTAAATTTATTAAGTGGTTAGATCGTTATCTTGCCGATACAATTGTTGATAAGAATCAACGAATTAAATTTATTTTAGCTTCTTATAATGTTGGCTTGGGACATGTTTTAGATGCAAGACGTTTAGCCAGAAAAAACGGCAAAAATCCTAATGTTTGGGATAGTAATGTTGATTATTATATACTTAACAAATCAAATCCAAAATATTATCGAGATTCTGTTGTCAGATATGGCTATTGTCGTGGGCAAGAACCTTATAACTATGTTAATGAGATAATTAGACGGTATAAGGATTATAAAAATGTGATGAATTAGACAATTCTGCTTGTTTTACAATCTTTAAAAATTCACTTAATACCATTGCTGTTGCTCCCCATATTTTATTACCATTTGCATTGTAATATGGTGCTTCAATTTTTTGATTTTCTACTGTAAAATATCCGGTTTGTTTATTCTTGTTTTTTTGCAACTCTTTAATTTTTAAATTAATAATATTATTTACTTCAATAGTATCAATCTTAAAATTTGGTTTAACCGCTGTATATCCAATAAAAGGCTGTGCTTTGTAGTTGCTGACAGGAACATAAATGGGACTAATTTGACCAATTATATTAATTAAATCCGGATTTACTCCAATTTCTTCATAAGTTTCTCTTAAAGCGGTATGTGTTAAATTTTTATCAATGTTCTCATATTTTCCTCCGGGAAAACTTATTTGTGAGCTGTGAACTCCATTATATTTTGCACGTTTTATAAGTACAGTGTAAATATCATTATCAAAAGGATATAATAAAATTAACACACTACTTTTTATAGGAGGTTTATTAGAGTCGTTATTTACCCTTAATGAAGGAGACATAATTTGTTGTACTTTTTCCCCGGGCAGTTCTTGCTTTAACTGATATTTTAATTTCTCAATAAAGTTATCAAACATTAAATTTTAAATTAATATGTTTTGTATTATCCGCTCTTTCGGATTTGCAATATGAAAGTTTAAATGTAACTGTTACAATATGGCATGAAGCGGATTGTAACTGAGTTTCTATAAAACCAAGATAAAATTGTAACAAACAAAACCCACTCTAATTAAGCATTTTGCCGATTTTTGATATATTGCATGTTGTAACCGGTTTATGTTTATTTTAGTAAATTTTCAATCTCAATTTTCAAAGTGCTAAGATGCCGAATTATTGTACCCCAAATAATTTCATTGTCAATTTTATCAGATCCATGAATAATTCTATTTCGCATACTGATAATTTGTCTTTTACTTGATATATTAATGGTTGAATCTATTTTTTCAATCCGGCTCATTGCTTCACCAATAATCTCAAACTCACGCTCAACAGCTCTGCGTAACATCTTGTCAGCCATGTACACATTAAAATCACGTTTTCCTCCAAGATATTTTTCTATTGAATTAATAGATTCCTGAATATCAAATAAATACTTCTTAATCTCAATATCCATATAGTAAAGTCTTTGTTTGATTAATCGAATCAATAAAATATGGGTTAGATAAAGATTTATCAGTAACTAAATCAACATGTCTATCAAATAGGCTCTCAAACTTATCGGCTAAATCAAAATAGGTATCTGCATAATCTCCATAATCCATAGGTTTAAAAGAAATCAGCAAATCTATATCACTTTTATCATCGAATCTATCTGTACAAACGGATCCAAAAGCAAATAAAGTCTTAACATTATGAGCCATGCATAATGTTTTGATATAATCAATATTTTTAGATATTATTTTTTGCATATCAATGTTTTGTGCAAATCTATGATTATTGACGAACAGATACAACTGTAGCTCAATTGATAACAACTCTAATATAGTTACAAACTCGCATCAATTTGTATATTCTATGCACAAATTACAAATCAGAATGAGTGAGGTCGTAAACTTTACAAACTTTCAACTTTATAACTTGATAAACTTAACCAATTGCTTTAATCAAAAAATAATTTTTTTTACCTTTTTGAACTAAAATATATTTATCGTCAATTAACCAAGATCTATCTATAATCGAATTTGCATCAGTAATTTTTTCTTTGTTAATGCTCAATCCTCCGCCACTAATTAATCTACGTAATTCACCTTTTGAGGCAAAAATTTTTGTTTTTTCAGTTAATAATTCTGTAACATTAATACCGGTAACAAAATCATTCATGTTAATCTCAAACTGTGGTACGCCTTCAAAAACAGATAAGAAAGTGTCTTCGTCAATTTTGCTTAATGTTTCTCTCGTGCCTTTACCAAATAAAATTTCTGAGGCTTCAACATCTGAGTTATAATCTTCTTCTGAGTGAATCATTGTTGTAACTTCTTTAGCGAGAGTTTTTTGCAACATGCGTAAATGAGGAGTTTTATTATGTTCAATGATTAATTTTTTTATTTCATTTTTATTTAATAAGGTAAAAATTTTAATATATTTCTCAGCATCTTGGTCTGATACATTTAACCAAAATTGATAGAACTTATATGATGATGTATATTTTTTAGCTAACCATACGTTACCTTGCTCGGTTTTCCCGAATTTACCGCCATCCGCCTTAGTAATAAGTGGACAAGTAATTGCAAAAGCCTCGCCGTTAAGCTTTCGTCTTATTAATTCAGTACCGGTTATAATATTACCCCACTGGTCGGAACCACCCATTTGGAGTTTGCAGTTTTTGTGTTCATATAAGTATAAGAAATCATATCCTTGCACTAATTGGTATGAAAATTCAGTAAACGAAAGACCTGATTTTGCTTCATTATTTAATCTTTTTTTTACTGAATCTTTAGCCATCATATAATTGACAGTTATATGCTTGCCTATATCACGAATAAATTCAAGAAATGTGATATTTTTCATCCAGTCTAAATTGTTAACTATTTCGGCAGAATTTTTATTACCGTTAAAGTCGAGAAATTTTGTGAGTTGGTTTTTTATTCTTGCTTGGTTGTGTTTTAATGTTGCTTCTGACAGCAGATTTCTTTCTTCAGATTTTCCTGAAGGGTCGCCAATCATTCCGGTTGCACCTCCAAGCACAATAATGGGTTTATGTCCTGCTAATTGAAAATGTTTTAATAGCATTATTGATACTAAATGACCGATATGTAAAGAATCTGCCGTTGGGTCAATACCAACATAAGCAGTTGTCATTTCTTTCTGAAGTTGTTCTTCTGTTCCGGGCATAATGTCTTTTATCATGCCTCTCCATTTTAGTTCATCAATAAAATTCATAGTCTGAAATTTTTTTAAAAGATAATAATTTATAAATAATTATTATAATATGTTATCAAATTTTTAGTTTTCCTTAAATCCGCAAGCTGTGGCACTCACGCTCTTTCGGATTTGCAATCCGAAAGTCTAAATATAACACTAATATAGTTATAAATTCGTACCGATTTGTATATTTTAGGCACGGATTACAAATTTTTTTTAACTGAATTCTGAACTTTCGGATTGCAAATCCGAAAGAGCGAGTTAAATGAGCATTTTTTTTGATAAGCGTAACGAAGAACTAAACGAAGTGATCTCACGAATGCCATTAAAATTTTACACGTTATGAGTAAAACAAATATTATAAACAAGCACTAATTACGCATTACAAATGTTTTGTTTTTTAATGATGATTTGTTTAACCCAATATTTTCAAATTTTAAATACGGGAATATTGACGGTGCGAAATCTGATAACGGCTTATATAAGATAGAATTTTCTTTTAATTTTGGCGAAATAAATTTAAGGTTTTTATCTAAACCATTAGCAATAACAATAATAATGCTAATAATAAAAGCAATTTTCGCAATACCAAATACTGCTCCTAATATCCTGTTAATAAAACCTAATGCTATCGCTTTTATTAATTTGTCGATTAACCCTGCTGCAAAATGAACTGCAACAACAATTAATACAAATGTAATTGCAAACGATATAATTGGAAGATAGTTCGGATTAAAATTAAAATTTAGAATTAAATATTGACTTGTTACATCAGAAAATTTTATGGCTCCAAAAATACCTAATAATAATGCTGCTAATGAGGCTATTGTATGAATAAAACCTTTTGAAAAACCTTTATATGCACTCCATAATAATGGTACTAAAATAATTAAATCGAAATAATTCATATAATGATATTTTTTGAATATATACCGTTTATTGCCGATAAATAATAGTTTATATGTAATCCTTGAACGAAAACTAAGTCATTTATTATTATTCGTCATTGCGATCCGCCAGTAGTCGGACACGTCCGCCAGCTGGCGGAGAAGCAATCTGTAAATCAATGGATTGCTTCGGTCGTTCCCTGTTAAATGTTGCTTCGCAATTTCACAGGGTAAACCTCCCTCGCAATGACGAAAATATGAGGTTTCCGTTCTGGCACTATGTAAAAATAAGAAAATTTATCATAAAATTAACAAGATAATCATAAAAAAAGATAAATTATTTATTAATTAAATTAAATTTGTAA
>JAUVJB010000311.1 GCA_030592465.1 Bacteroidota bacterium
AACTTAATTTTATGTAAATGTCGGCCTACAACCAATCTCAATTTATGAGTTTAAGAAATAAATTGAGTTTATTGTTTGCGATTCGGTGTTATTATTGTTTAAGACCTTCAGGCTATCAATGTAAAACAAATAAAAAACAAATAATATTTTTTTGTAAATATAGACAAATTAATCCCCAACTTTTGAACTTGATCCCAAACTTTGCTTGTTGTGAATTACTTCATGTTACAAACAATCTCCGGTGTGATTTTAATCCCAATATATTTTTTTTTAATAAAATAGTTCTCAGAAAACCTAAAAATCTCAAAATTTTTGTTAAATTTATTACAAAATAATAAAGGTAGATGTTATGGAGCAAAGAATGACTGTTAAAGAGATGTTGAGGCAATTAAAAAATGAGAAAATTAATACTTGGTTTGACTTAGGTTTATTTATTGATAAATTTAAAGAGGAGAAACCAATACCCACAGCACAATTTAACGGATCATTCAATGATTTTAAAAATGAATTAAACAAGTCGGCACTTGCATTTATTACTTTTTATTATTCAATAGACGGCGTTACTATTGAAGTTGATAAATATTCACGTATATTTCGTCAATTGTTTCCACAATGCACCATACATTATATAGCCGGCGAGTTACACACGGAAGCAGACGAGTTTATTCAACCCGAGGTAAAGAAGTTTGCAATTGAAGAAATAAAAGGTTTTGATGATTGGACTCTTTACAAAGATTTTTTCTTTACCAAACTTGAGCGTGGAAGCAAAGAATATAATGCTTTAATTTTAAAATTTTGGGAACAGGTTTTAACAATCGTTGAAAAATTAGGGACATATATTGAAAAAAATAACATCAAATTACTTTATTTAATAAATGTTTGTTCAAATCCCGGAAATGTATCTTTAAGTCTTGCCACTGTTTTAGTATCAGAATATCTTGGTATTCCTGTTTTAAATAATAGTCACGATTTTTACTGGGAAGGCGGTAATAGAGAAGTTGATATAAAAAATAAAAAAGCAAAAGAAGGTCCCCGCGATTTCTTTTTCACCAATTCGGATGTAGGAGAATTTTTTTCACAAATTGAAGTTCTTTTCCCATGGGAATCTCGTTCATGGGTATCAATTAATATTAATAAACGACAATCGCAGCATTTAATTCGCGAAAACGGGCACAACCCTGCTAATGTTACCGAAATTGGGACTGCTGTTGATACACAAGAATATCTTAATATTACAAAGCGGGAAAAAATTAACACATTTATTCAGATTAACAAGATATTAAGCAGATATCAAGAATCCCTTATTGCTTATTCTGTTAAAGATGTTATAAACAGCACTTTGGTTGATCCTAATAATCCCGAACCAATATTGCTTAAGTTAGGCGGGAAATCTAAAGTTACACAAAATTTTACAAATGAAAATGTTATTTTTTTACAGCCTACACGAATTATTTCTCGAAAAAGAATAGAAACAGGGTTTAATCTTGTGCATAAATTATTTAACAATAAAATTTTTGTAAATAAATTTAAAGAATCATCACAACTAAAATTAACAATACTTGTTACAGGTCCAATACCACTTGGTCAATATAGTTATTTTAACAAACTGTTAGTTCATTTTTATGAAATGGTTGACGAAATTCCGGAAGAGTTTCATGAAAGAATATTTTTGGCATTTGTATTTAGTGAGCTTGACAAAGAACATTTTAAAGAAAAATTTAAAGACCCGATAAGTATTCCTGAATTATATAGTATAGCTTCGTTAATTTTATTACCAAGTAAAACCGAGGGAAGGGGTTTGCCAATTATTGAAGCGGCAGCAGCCGGAGTGCCTATTTTTTGTCGCCGATATTATCCTGAAAATGTTTATTCTGAAGTTATTGGTGAACATTTGCCTGAGAAAGAAAGACTTAAAGTCATTGAGTTTGACGGTAAAGATATAACCAGTAAACACATTAATGATATTATTTTGAGAGTTTTGTTCCCTCACAAATTTATTGAAGAGATAGAACAAAATAAAAATGTTGTTCTAAATAGATATAGTATTGAATCGCTATCTAAAAATTTTGAAAATATTTTTTATCAATTGTATTTGCAATTGCAGCCAAATGATAAATCAATTCAAATAACTAAAAAAGCTTTAAATGAATATAAAGATATTGCAAATTTTACAAATGATGATTTAAAAAGCATCATCAATACAGAAAATAGACAATATATGCCGGGTTATGGAAAGTTAACATTCATGCTTTATCTTAAATCATTGATTGACCCAAGTTTTTTTAGAGTCGAACAACAAAGAATAAGAGGTCATGCATTAAATTTTGCAAATAAATTATTCCTTTATAGTCCTAATAGAGCAGATATAACTCCAAAATTAATTTTTAATTTTTATAATGCCGTTGACAATATTTTTAATTATAAAAAGGGGGAAGTTTCAATAAGACATGACCATTCTTTTTCTTACAGGCATCGAAATAAAGATTATTACCCATATCAAGATTTTACTTTTCAAGAGTTAACAGGACTTATTAATATGATGTATATTCAAATTATTAAGCCAAACTATAAAAAACAAATTATACAAAGTTCACATTTTTTTACCGATTGGAATTTAGCATTATCGCAACTAACCTCAAGCTATTATCTCGCTATTGATGATAGATATAAATTAATTGAAAAATTAAAGGCTAACTTGCCGATAGCTTATTTCCCCGGGAAATATATTAAATACGAATTAGAATTTTTTGCATTACAGCCTGTTAGAGCCCGTTTAAAATTGCCAATT
>JAUVJB010000288.1 GCA_030592465.1 Bacteroidota bacterium
GGATTGTTAAATTGTTATCCAACAACCATTTAACCATAAAGCCATATAACCATTTTGAATATTAGGTATTATAATTTAAAAATTAATAAAAACGCAACTTATGACCATTTACAGTATATATTGCTGTTTTTATTAATTGAGAACTGCTCTATTTATTGATACATAACAATTTAACAATTTATCAATGTAATAATTATCTATCCAAAAAGTAAAAATTCAAATCATTTGCAGTATAAAAATTCTCACACTTTCACATCTTCACTTATTTTATCTAATTTAAATCCCATTACAAGAATATCGTCAATTTGCTGAAAATCTGAACCTTTCCAGCCCTCGAAAGTAACATCAAGAATTTCTTTTTGTTCATCCATTGGTCGCTCGTGAATTTCAAGTAAAAATTTACGGAAATTTTTAATCATAAATTTTCTTCCGTCAGGTCCGCCAAATTGGTCAACAAAACCATCGGAAAAGATATAAAACCATGTTGGTTCGGTAATTTCTATTTTATGAGAGGTGAATTTAATATCAGAACTTTGCAGACCTCCAATAGGGTTATTGTCTCCCTTTATTTGAAAAATCTCATTATTTCTAATATATATCAATGGATTTTTGGCACCGGAGAATTCAATTAAATTATCTTTTTTACTGTAAACGCAAAGTGCCATGTCCATACCATCTTTATTATCTGTTGTGTCTTGTTTTAAAGAGAAGCGAACACCACGGTGCATCTCCTCAAGTATTAGATTTGGTTTATTAATCCCTTTATCAATAATCTCGTCTAAGAGATTATATCCTATCATTGACATAAAAGCTCCGGGCACTCCATGTCCTGTACAGTCAACAGCTGATATTAATATTTTTTTATCTAAGTTATTTGTTGGAACTTGCTCTTTCTTTTCTTTATCAGAAGTTTTTTTGAATAAATTCATGACTTTGTAAATATCTGATTTACTGTCAACTTCTTTAAACCAGTAAAAATCGCCACTGACAACGTCTCGCGGCTTAAAAAGAATAAACGATTCCGGTATAAGAGAATTGAGGTTTTCAATATGCGGCAACATGGCTTGTTGTATGCCTTTGGCATAATTAATGCTTTGCGTAATGTTAAGATTTTGTTTGGAGATTTTTTCAGAGGCTGTTTGTAGTTCAAAACTTTTTTCTTCAATCTCTTTATTTTGTTTTGCTAATTTAATATTTGCAGTTTTTTTAGTTTTATTGCTTTTAAATAATACATATACAATAATTACAATTAATAATATCCCAAATAAACCTGAAAAAATAAGAATTTGTTGATTTCTCGCTTTTGCTTTTTGTTCTTTTATAGTAAGCTCTTTAATAGCTTTATCTTTATTAAGTAAATCTATTTGTGTTTGTTTTCCGCGGTTAGCTATTTCAACAAGACTTAAAGAATCTTGAGTAGATTGAATAGTAACATTAAGAGAATCTTGTGCTCTTGCAAATTGTAGTTTTTTAAGTTCAAGTTCTAATTGTTTAGCACGTTTTTCTGCTTGTGTACGTTTAATTTCTGCAAGATTTTTAATCTCTGTTTCTTCAAATTTTTCTTTTATTTGTTCTTTCTCACTGTGTTTTTGATAAGATTGATACTTATTCAAATAATTTTGAGAAATTTGTGTATTCCCTAATTTATTGTGGTTTTGTGCTAATAAACCGTAAACACTGAGTAAAAGACGAGGATTATTTTCTTTTTCCGCGATTTTTAATGCTTCATCAAGTTTTTCATTAGATTTTTCAGTTTTATTTAAAACAGATAAAATATAAGCTACATCGAATAATCCGGAAGCTATTTCTGTTTTATCTCCAACTTTACGTCTGATATCAAGGCTTTTTTGAAAATAATCCAAAGCATTATCAATATCTTCTATATCAGTATAAATAACGCCAATATTACTATATAATGATTTAATATCTTTTAAGTTATTAATTTTTTTATTTTCATTAACTGATTGTAAAAAATAATTAATTGCTTGTCGTGGCGAATCGTTGCCCCAGTAAATAAAAGCTATTTTATTGTAATAAAATGCAGCATGAAGATGATCGCCATTGTTTTTATTTATATCAGCATATTCTTTCAGTTCATCAACTTTTTGTTGGTTCTCTGCCGATAAAGGAATGATTTGTTGTGATTTAAGGGCTGTTGAGAAAAAAATGAATATTATAAAGAATGTAATATTTAATATTTTTCTATATATAATCATTTATTAATTTTTAATAAAAATAATAATAAAATTTAACTTTTCATAATTTATATCAACTGTTATTATTTGGCAAGATAATAATTAATAATTAATAATTAAAAATTAAATATTATCAAAACATAAACCTTAAACATTAAACCTTAAACATTAAACCTTAAACATTAAACCTTAAACTTTAAACATTAAACCTTAAACCTTAAACCTTAAACATTAAACCTTAAACATTAAACATTAAACATTAAACTTTTTTAATTCAATTATTTTGCTTACTTTTGATTTAATCATTTAATTAAATCTGAACATTTATAATTTACAAATAAATATTAGAGATGAAAGGAAAAATAATTTTAATCAGTATAGTGTTATTTAATTTTTTTAATGTTAATGCACAGGATTTTGAAGTGGCTCCTGTTAAATTAGATTATTCTGCTGAACCCGGAGAGACACAGTCAAAAACTGTTACTATACGAAATCATGCAAATCGTAAGACTGCATTTGTTATAACTCTTGGTGATTTTCAGCCTGACAGTAAAGGTAATAAACAAAAAATGAAAGCTAATACTACTAAGCATTCGTGTGCAAATTGGATTAGTATCAGTCCTGCTTTTTTTGAGTTAAACCCAAACGATGAAAAAACAATTACAGTTAATATGCAAGTGCCTGTTGATGATTATTCAACTCGATGGGCAATGATTTATGTTAAAACAACAAAAGAGCAAACAGCTTTTACTGCCGATAAACAATTAAGAGCAGGTGTTACTGTTTCGGGACGTATTGGTGTTCTGGTTTTTCAATCACCAAAATCAAATACTAACTATTCGGCAACAATAAATAATTTGATGGAGGTAACAGAAGCAGAGGATACTGTTCGTAAGTTTACTGCAAATGTTGATAATATTGGTGATAAAATTATGCAATGTAAAGTTTATCTTATTGCTTCAAATCTTCAAACTGCCGAAGAAACAAATTTTGACCCTGTTAGCATTGAATCATATCCCAAATCATCACAAACCGTTGAGTTAAAAATACCAAAAAACTTGTTGCCAACCGGTAAATATGCATTAGCTGCTGTACTTGATTTTGGAAGCAAAACTAATTTAGAAGGAACACAAATGTTAA
>JAUVJB010000163.1 GCA_030592465.1 Bacteroidota bacterium
CAGGATATTTTTTAGCTCTGGTAATTAATAAAAGTAAATTTATTAATGTTCCCGAAAGTAATTTTGCTCTTGCTGGTATGGCAGGTGTTATGGCAGGTGTTATGCATGCTCCGATGACATCTATTTTCCTTATTGCCGAAATTACCGGTGGATACGGCTTGTTTATCCCGTTAATTATTACTTCAATAATATCGTATATTACAATTAACTATTTTGAACCACATTCAATTTATACTAAACGTTTAGCAAAAAGAGGTGAACTTATTACTCATAATAAAGATCGTGCTGTTTTAACTTTATTGAAACTCGGCAAGGTTATCGAAACTGATTTAAAAACGATAGGACCTGACAATACTTTGAGAGATTTAGTTAATATTGTTTCTAAATCAAAACGAAACATCTTTCCTGTTGTTGATAAAAATAATATATTGCTTGGTATTGTTTTATTGGATAATATTCGTGAGCTTATGTTTAATCCTGAAATGTACGATACTACTTATGTTCATGATTTAATGATTATGCCGCCAACGTTTGTATCTTCAAATGAACCTATGGATAGTGTTATGAAAAAATTTGAAGAATCAGGTGCGTGGAATCTTCCTGTTATTGATGATGATGTTTATGTTGGCTTTGTTTCTAAATCAAAAATATTCTCTGCGTATAGAAGAATATTAGTTTATTTTTCAGATGAATAAATAAAAAGGCAATGAATAAATATTTTGTCATTGCCTTAAACAATAATACTTTTAACTGCTTATTCAACAAATTTATTATACAACCAAGCAAATATTGCACCTCCAATAATACCTTCGACAAATCCCCAGATTAGACCAATAAATGCGCCACCCCATGATACTGAATAACCTAAATAAACTTTTCCTAATAAAGAAAGAGTATTTCCGTCGTATCCAAAACAGATAAACCAGATTGTGAGCAGAAATATGGCTATACCCCATAATATACCTGCAGTTAATGATAAAGCTTTTACATTTAATTTCATAATTACCTCCTAATTTTATTTATTTAAGTAAATTTACAACAAAAAAAATTATTTATAAAATTTTTTTTAAATTATTGAATAATTATTTATTTATTTTATTATAGATGACTGATGTTTAGTGTTTTGTGATGATAGATTTATATTATTTGTGAACTAATGTTTACAGAGCCGTTCATAAAGCATTACATAACTGTTTGATGATTTATATTTTAACTTGAAATCAGATGTAAGTATTTTATTTAGTTCAGACCATTCTGCTTCATTAATTTTACTTGTATTTCCGTATAATAAAATATTATCTATTTGTCGAATGTCATTAGATTTTGTATTGTTTCTCCATTGAACATGAGGAATTGAGTTTTTGTCACCTAGTACTATGTTCGGGAAATTATCTGGGTTCCATTTCAACGGAAACCACCCAACACTTGCTTCATAGTTTTCAAGGATTATCATAGGCTTATCAATACCGAGATAATTGGAAAAGTGTGGTTCTATCCAATTGTCAGACAGATTGATTGGTAGTACTATACTGTTATCTTTAATATAATCTTCTGCTTGATAGATTGTTAAGGCATGCAAGTTTAGTTTTTTAATTGTACCATTTAAATGTTTAAATTGTAAACCGATATGTAATAATAAAATAAATAATATTACAATGCGGTTAAATTTACTGTGAACGGCACGGGCACTTATCCACACAAGCCCAAAAATAAAGATCATCAGACAGTATCTATCAGACATCATACCTGCACCAGAGCCATTTGGTGTGGTAAATAGAAGTATTGTAGAAACTGCTATTGGGATAAGCATGACATCTGCGATTTTAATGCTATTTTTTTTGTTTTTTGTTGTTATCTTATTAAAAAGCATAATAGCAATCAATGCAATAAAAACGTGGAAATATTGCTTCGTGGTTACTTCTTCACCGGTATAATCATATACTATAAATGGTCTGGCATCATTTATCCACTTAATAAGTTCTTTTATTGAATAAGTTTGTGATGAAGGGAAAAAGGTAACATCATTAAAAAACATACCCATAAGGATCAATGACGGAAGAGTAATAACTAACAATAAAAACATCTTTTTTGCTCCATACATGATGGAGGAACCTAAGGCATCATTATTTTTGTATTGATTATATGTTGAATAGATAATAAACGCTCCAACTGTTAATCCTAAAAAGCCATAAATCAACGTGTTTGATAAATATGTAAAAGTAAACAATAAGCATAATATGATATAATGCGAAATGCTATTTTGGGAATAGTGCTGCAGATAATACCCCAGTGTAAGAAAGTAAAAAATAAATGATATGCTAAAATTGTAAAAACCAAGGTGAAACAGAAATGAGTAAATAAATGGAAAGATCAGGACACTTAAATAAATATTCTTTTGGGTTAATTGTGCTAATAAATACCTAAATGACAAAGCCATGCCTGAGATATTATAGAATGATTAATAATTTTTCTGATAATCAGGCTGGAAATAGAAAACTAAAAAATGCAAGTTAAAAATGGCTTGTCCAATTAGGAATCATAATTAAATTTATCGAATAATAATCCTTTAACAGTTGATTCCCTGAAATCAATTCTTTTAACAGGTTTGAGTTATAAAGATGAGTCGATCCATCCATTGACGGGTACAGCTTGGTAAAACAGACAAGAATTATGTTTATAATAAGGATGGCATGAAAGAAGTATTTACTTTCTGTGAAACTTAAATAAGAGATTAATTTTTTTTATCATAGCCTTACGTTTTTAGAATTTTATTATCCGCCAGCTGGCGGACAGATTATTTTTTGAATATTTTAAAATTTCCTAATCCGGTTTTTTGTAAAAAGTAGGAGAAGGCAACCCACATAACCCCTATCCCATATTTTATACTTCTAATTAAATTTATTGATGATGCTTCTTTAAAATATTTAGTTGGACAGGTAATTTCTGCAATTTCGAAATTTAAATAAAATATTTGTGCAATCATTTGATTGTCAAAAACAAAATCGTTAGAATTTATATTGTAATTAATTGATTTCAATACGTTAGACGTAAAAGCTCTATAGCCCGTGTGGTATTCGGAAAGTTTTTGGTTCATTAAAATATTCTGGCAAAATGTGAGAACTCTGTTTGCTACATATTTATATTTTGGCATTCCTCCCTTTAATGCTCCTTTCCCTAGTATACGGGATCCTATAACAACTTCGTAGGCACCATCAGCCAATAAATAACACATTGATCGTAACAACTTTGGAGAGTATTGATAATCAGGATGTAGCATTATAATTATATCTCCTCCTATTTCAAGTGCTTTATTATAACAGGACTTCTGGTTGCCCCCATATCCTAAGTTATTGTTATGCTCAATTATGTACTTTATCCCTATTTTTTTTGCCTCTTTTATTGTGTTATCTTTACTATCGTCATCAACTAAGATTACATCATCTACTATATCGAATGGAATTTTTTTATAAGTCATTTCAAGAGTATTGTCCGCATTATATGCGGGCAATACAACAACAATTCTTTTTTTGTCAATCATGGGTAAATAAGTTTAATTTTTGGCATCTTTCAAAATTAATTAAAAGTAGTTTACCCTGTTAGATATTTAATTTGAAATACTTGTCTGTCAATTAACGAATTATCTCACAGGGTTAACACTTTTTGTATTTATACTTGTGTTGAGCAAAGCCGAAACAATTAAAAATTCATATCTGAAAATTTGATCCATCAGCTGACGGATCCAGTTTTATTTAATTAACATACTTAATTAATCGTTACGTTTAGTATGAATTGTAAACCGCAATATGAAAAATGCCTAATTTTTTACACCTAATTTTTTTTATTACAGATCTTGTTTAGTCGCAAAGGTAACCACTATCAATAACAATTATTGACATAAATCAAATTATTAAAGATTAATTATCTAATGGTCTAAATATCCGTTAAGCACAAAAATAAACACATAAAAATATTAATTTTACAGATAGTCTTAATCCTCAGAGAATTTTTTAAGTAATTGACGGTATGAAGAAAATACCTTTGCACGTGAAACAAATCCCAAATATTTCCCGTTTTTTAAAACAGGTAAATTAAAATTACCGGACATCCGGAATTTTTCTGCAATGTCTTCCATTGATTCGTCAGGGTCAACACTTGGCTCAGGCATAAACATTAAAGCTCTTACAAAAGTTGTATCATATAATTCCGGTTTAAAAATTATATGTCTAATATCGTTAACAAACACAATACCAAGCATTGTACCATCATCTTCTAATACAGGAAAAATGTTCCTGTTTGAATTTGAAATAACTTCTACTAAATCACCTAATGTTGCATCAGAATTTATACAACTGAAATTTGTTTCAATTAAGTCTGTTACTTTCATTCTTGAAAGAACAGCTTTGTCTTTGTCATGAGTTATCAGTTCTTTTCTGTTTGCTAATTGAATGGTGTAAACAGAATTACGTTCAAAAAGTCTTATTGTAATGTATGAAAATGCAGCTGTAATCATCAAAGGTACAAATAATTGATAACCTCCTGTAATGTCAGCTATTAAAAATATTCCTGTTAAAGGTGCGTGAAGAACGCCTGCTATTAATCCCGCCATACCTATTAATGCAAAGTTAGTTCTTGATAAATTTGCAATTCCAAGACGATTTATTAATAATGAAAATAATAAACCTACATTTGAGCCAATAAATAGGGTAGGAGCAAATATGCCACCAACACCACCACTCCCAAATGTTACGGATGTTGCTATTACTTTTAATAATATTATTGATAATAATATGAAAATTAAGACAATAAAATTATCTGAATATCCGGCAATAATACTATTATCATATAAAAAACTATAATCTCCTGATAAACAGGAGTTTATTGCATCATATCCTTCACCGTATAACGAAGGAAAGAAAAATATCAAAGTCCCTAATGACAATGCTCCAACTATCAATTTCTTATATAGATTCTGTATTTTCTTAAAAAACCCTTCAATAAACATAAACATCCGGGTAAAATAGACTGAAACAAATCCGCACATCACTCCAAGTGCAATATAATAAGGAATATTGCTCATCTGAAAGGCTTCTTTTATAGCATAAGGATAAAGAATAGTTGTTTGCCCAAGAAATAAATATGAAACTACAGTTCCCGAAATTGATGCCAGTAATAAAGGAACAAGTGAGTAGGTTGTTAAGTCAATCATTATTACCTCTAAAGTGAAAACAACACCTGCAATTGGAGATTTAAAAATTGCTGCCATTGCAGCTGTTGATGCACATCCTAATAATAAGGTTATTTGTTTATAATTCAAATGAAACAGCCTGCCAATATTTGCTCCAATGGCTGCTCCTGTTGCTACTGTTGGTCCCTCTAATCCTATAGACCCGCCAAACCCAACTGTTAGTGAACTGGTTATGATTGACGAAAACATGTTGTGAGATTTAATCTTACCGTTTTGTTTTGCTATGCTGTGTAATACAGTGGGAATCCCATGATTTACCGGTTGTTTTAAAATATACTTAATAAATATTACTGCTAATGAAATACCAATAACAGGATAAATAAAATATAAATAATTAATAGATTCATGAGTTATTCCGTATTTCAGTATTTCTTTAACAAGGTGAACTGAATTTTTAATAATTACAGCTCCTAATCCAGCTGAAATGCCGACTATAACACTCATTATCAACATAAAAGGGCGACGACTGATATGTCTCATTCGCCATATTAACAACTTTTTGAATAATTCCCTAATATGCATATTGTAAAATTGAAAAAAAATTATGCTAATATAATGATTAATTTATTTTTTGTTGGAAAATTGTATTAAAATTTTGAAAAATTTATTATATTTATTTAAAATATTAAAATATAATGACTTTTAAGACTATCATAGGAAAGTTAAACCTACACAGAATTAAGCATATTAATAATAGAGATTTTTTATTATTATTAAGTGTTGTTGTTGGCATATTTTCAGGTTTTATGGCATTAATATTTAAAACTCTGGTTTTTCATCTCCATTATCTTTTGATAGATAATTTTGAGTTTAATTATTTATTGATTTTTCCCTTAGTAGGAATTGGTCTTACTGTTCTGTTTCGAAAATATATTATTAAAGATAATGTTCAACACAATATAACATCAATTCTTTATGCTATATCGAAACGAAAAAGTGTAATAAAAGCTCATAAAATTTATTCATCAATTTTTGGAGCAATTGTAACAGCAGGGTTTGGAGGGTCAATAGGTCTTGAGTCACCAATTATTTCATCGGGTGCAGCTTTTGGCTCTAATTTGGCAAGATATCTGCATCTCGATTATAAGCAAGTTACTTTGTTATTGGCTTGTGGTGCTGCGGCAGCTATTTCTGCTATTTTTAATACACCTATAGCCGGTGTAATTTTTGCTTTAGAAGTTTTAATGATTGATCTTTCTCGGTTTTCGTTAATTCCTTTGTTAGTTGCTTCAATTACCGGCACTATTACAACTAAATTTTTATATGAACAAGAGATTTTTTTAAAATTTATTGTAACTGAACATTTTACAACAGGCGACATTTTTTTTTATTTACTTTTGGGTATTTTATCCGGCTTTATCTCTTGTTATTTTACTCGGGTTTATATTTTTGTTCAAGAAAAGTTCCATAAAATTAAAAAATTTAGAAATAGAATTTTTCTCGGTTCTGCAATATTAGGTTTATTAATTTTTCTTTTCCCATCATTATATGGAGAAGGATACGAAATTGTTAAAGAAATTTTAAACGGAGATGCTATTGGAATTTTCAGACAATCATTATTTGTTAATTATA
>JAUVJB010000093.1 GCA_030592465.1 Bacteroidota bacterium
AAATCCCGCCAAGCGGGATAACTTTTTTCAAAAATAAGAAAATAATATGTATATTTCTTATCTCATTTCCCATTAACAAATACAAAAAAGCTATTGAAAGTCCATAATAAACAGTGTGATAGGGATTTAGTTCAATCCCGCATGAATCGGGACTTCAAATTCGGATTTGCAAGCCGTTTGAAGCTTATTTATTATGGGCTGATTTTCTTTGATACTATTGTGTTTAAAAAATCGCAAATATTTCATAATTTAATTTGTCTATTTTCTTTTTAGTGATTTTAGGCGTTATGTATTTAATAGATCTACCATCCTTATAGAGGATTAGTATCCAGTTGTTGCTATCAAATAGTTGTTCAACATCAAACAAATTGACATTAGCTGAAAACCTAGAATTATATATTTTTTTATTTCTCTCTGAAAACATATACTTCATTTCTTTGATAATAATATCAATAGAATCGTTCTTTATTTTTAAACCGTCAGCATATTTATATATTTCTTTACTTAGTAATGATATATTCACAATTGCTGAATCTTTAATTTCATTTTTATATCTGAAAGTTATATCTAATTTCAATTTTTCATTTACATCATTACTAAATTCTAAAGGCTTTATAAAATATTGTGTTCCATCTTCACCAACAAAGAATGTTTCATATAGTTTCTTACCTGATTTTACAATACTAGGTTTTATACTCAAACATGATGAAAGAATGATTAATATCCCAAAAACAAACCCTCTCATAATTAAAGTAAAGCTCCTCATTTTGTAAATATTTTCTTTGTCTTTCATTTATTGTTTGTGTTTATTCTGTTTGAAAGTCCTAACTCACTAAATAGCGAGTCTGTAAGTTCTCTTGATTTAGACATTGTAGATATGTATAATAAAGACTTATTTGATATCTTTCTTGCATATTCTGTTATATAAAAATCATCTCTTTTATATTTTTCATAATAAGATAGGGAATCATATTTAAGATTAGTTATTGAACTATCTTGCTTTTCTAATTGATTTTTAACAATAGCCTCAATTGATGTATTGTAAGGTATGCCGATAAATATTTCGTAATTATTATGTTTAATGTATTTAAATAATGGAACTTGAATAAGTCGGTTATTAAAATATTTGAAATACTTGTTTTTTGTTTTAGAATTTATTTCAACAATTGACTCACCGGCATACATTTTAAATGTAAATTCGTTAAAAAGAGGTAATTCATTCCGCTTTTTATTGGTACAAGCCATAAGTGATATTATCAATAATACTATAAACGATTTTTTCATTTTTCTTGAAATTAAAAGGATAAAAAAGCATGGTGAAAATCGAAGATTAACACCATGCTTTAGATGTGTTTACTCACCAGTAACAATCGTTTCGTAAGTAACGACAATATTAAGTAAACTCGTTTGCTTAATGTCAACAGTTGAAATTTTAGTAATGCCACCGTTTTTAGCAGCAGTACGAATACTAGCATCTTCATCAAAAAACAAAATTCCAAGATAGCCAGTAGCTACTGCAGTACCAACTTTGTTACCTATTGGATTACTTGTTGCATTCACGGGTAAGGTTAATGCACAACTTGACATCATTGCCACTACTGAAAGTAGTATTGCAAACATTTTGATTGTTTTAATCATTTTATTTTATTTTTATTTTTCCTACTCATAAGGCTTTTCAGAATACGCCCCGTTTTTTAAGTGGTTTCTGGACTCCACTTTTTTTATTTTTTTTTGTCATTTAAGGTGGCCAGCCCTTTGGTTCTTGCAGACCGGGTTTTGTTATTAAACTTGCCCATATCGGCCAAATAAAAAGACACAGCTGCAAATTACACCGAACGAAAAATAATAGTGAAGCAATCCTTGTGTATTAATTACTCAAGTTTCGCACTTACAAAAGAAGCATAAAATCTAATTTTTCACAAATAATATTTAACATATAATACTGCCGTATATTGCTCAATGCCAACGACATACAGTCATTATTCCAAAGTTGTTGTTTTAAGCTGCATTTATCATTTCTATTTCTGACTGATTTATTAATAAATTCATTTTTTCAAAAGTGTATTTATCATTAATCATTTTTTTAAAAATATCATCTTCGTCTAACTGTTCAAACAGCGTTGATATAATTTCAATAACAGCTATTAATAAAGCTATTAGCCTGTCTTGTAGTTTTGCTTATATAATATTTTCCTTTGTATTTTTAAATAATTTTCCTAAACTTTCATATTTCTCTATACTATTCTGAAATGTTAAAAAAGTATACTGTATCAAATTTATTGTAGTATCTCCAATTTGAGCATCAAAGTCATTACTTTGACTCTTTCCTAAACCTAATAATTGTTTACTTTCCTTAAAGAATACTTCTATACTCCAACGTATTTGATAAATTTCAATAGTTTCTGTAAAGTTTAAACTTAAGTCTGTACTAAGTATTGTTTTCCAATTACCTCTCTTTCCTTTTCTTGTAAAATACAAAACGATTTTCTCTCCTTTCCAATCAACAACTGTTCGTATGTAATATAGATTGAAACGCCTGTTACGTTTTATTTTGCTTCTATTAGCATGTCTTATTTCT
The DNA here is from genome assembly GCA_030592465.1 of Bacteroidota bacterium. Taxonomy (GTDB): domain Bacteria; phylum Bacteroidota; class Bacteroidia; order Bacteroidales; family B39-G9; genus B39-G9. The sequence goes on from JAUVJB010000093.1 coordinate 2,579, forward strand.
TTGTATGTTAACTTTTTGTTATTGTATGTAAATAATGTTTTTACTTTTGAGAACATTCCAATAAATCCTAATCCACTATTTATACTTGTTTCAACCAACTCCCAACAAGTAAACCAACTGTCTGTTAATACATAATCTGCTGTTACACCTCTCTTTACAGCATATTTAATCATTTTTATTACTGAAGACACTTTACTTATATCAAGTTCTTTTTTCCGTTCTAAACCAAATGTGTTTTTACTTCTATACTTTTTGTACTGTGCTTTGTAATGTTTTGGTTTTAACCCAAAAGGTTTTTTTGTATTTCTCCCTTTTTCTCTATGCAATGAAAAATTAATAGGTATAAATATAGTGCCATTATAAATCCCCATTACCAATAATTGATATCCCAATATTGATCTGTGTATAACATGATTCCATATTCTTGAAACGCCTTCTATTGATGAGCCTGTTTTCATTATTGGACTATCATCAAACACAAATGCTGTTTTTCTTGTTGGGTTCGTACATGATGCAATTTCTCTATCTTTTATAGTCTTAAGAGCTTGTTTTGTTACTCCAATAACTGTTTATAAAGCTAAAAACACTTTTTTGGTCAACAAACGGAAAACTTATCAAAGCTCTTATCAGCGATAATGATGATATACCTTTTTGTTTTGCTGATGATAAAATAGCATGATACTTACCAATTTTTAATATTTCAATATACTTGTTAAAAAATTCTGACTTTTTATGTGTTAGTACAAAAGTCGATTTTAATTCTGATAAATTTTTAATATCTTTGTATTGTAGCATTTTATTAGTATTGTAATTACACGTCTAATATATTAATAATTAATGTATTAGATAAATAAAATGCTACTTTTTTTTTAAGTACTTTTTGACTGATTTTTAAGTAATTATCAAGTGCGAAATTTGAGTTAATTATCAATAGATTGCTTCGGAATTAAATCTAAAATCTCAAATCATAAATCTAAAGTTGCAGAAATTTGACTTTATGGGTGCACACTAATTATAAAACTATTCTTTTATTGCTTTTATTCCGGGTAGCGTTTTTCCTTCCATATATTCTAACATAGCGCCTCCTCCTGTTGAAACATAGCTGATTTTATTTGCAAGCTTAAATTTATTAATTGCAGCAACAGAATCGCCACCACCAACTAATGAAAACGCACCATTGTCTGTTGCTCTTGCAATAGCTTTTGCAATTTGTACTGTGCCATTGGCAAAATTTTCCATTTCAAAAACTCCCATCGGCCCATTCCATAATATTGTTTTTGATTTTTCAATAATGTTACTAAATAGTTTAATTGATACCTCTGCAATATCAAGACCCAACCAAGAATCGTCAACCTCATCAATTTTTGTTATTTTGGTATTTGCATCATTGGCAAATTTATCTGCATTTAAGCTATCGACAGGAAGAATTAGCTTAACATTTTTTTCTTTTGCTTTTTTTATTACCTCAAGAGCAGTGTTTAATTTATCGTCTTCAACTAATGAATTACCAATTTTGCCTCCTTGTGCTTTTATAAATGTGTAAGTCATTCCTCCGCCAATAATTAAATTATCAACTTTGTCAAGAAGATTTATGATAATGCTGATTTTTGAAGATACTTTTGCACCACCAATTATTGCAGTAAAAGGATGTCCCGGTTCATGCAAAACCTTATCCATGTTTTTTAGTTCATTATTGATTAAGAAGCCAAACATTTTATTTTCAGGAAAAAATTTCGCAACAATTGTTGTTGAGGCATGTGCACGGTGTGCAGTACCAAAAGCATCGTTAACATAAACGTCAATGTTTTGAGATAATTTTTTTGCAAATTCTTCATCACCTTTTTTTTCCTCAGAATAAAAGCGTAAATTTTCTAATAACAATACTTCTCCCGGTTTTAAATCTTTTTTCATTGTTTGAGCATTGTCGCTAATGCAATCATCTGCAAATTTAACCTCTCTGTCAAGTAGTTGTGAGATGTGAGGCAAAATATTTTTTAGAGAAAACTTTTGCTCTGTTCCTTTTGGACGTCCTAAATGAGACATTAAAACAACAGAACCGTTGTCGTTTAATATTTTGTTAATTGTCGGCAACGCTGCTTTTATTCGTGTGTCGTCGGTAATTTCAAGCTTGTCGTTTAGAGGAACATTAAAATCAACTCTTATTAATGCTTTCTTACTTTCAAAATTGTAATTTTCAATTGTTTTCATGTGTTTATTTTTTTGTAGTTAATTCATTACTTACCAATTTCTAATAGTCCACGAATTGCACGAATTTTTTATGAGAGGAAGATCCAATTAAGGTTCGTTCTAACTTTTTTCCGAGTACTCAGGACTAATTTCATTATTTAATCATTTAGGTTGTGTGTCAAAAGTTATCTATCATAGCCTGCCAACACTTTGGTGGATATTTTATTTAGCTTATTGATTTTCCTCAATCCACTTCCTTGCATTAACAAATGCTTCAATCCACGGTGTTATTTCATGTTCTGTTTTTGATGTCGGGTAATTAGCCCATTGCCACGGAAAAATTGAGCGTTCGAGATGAGGCATCATGGCAAGATGGCGACCGTCATCTGAGCAAACTGCTGCTGCAGAGAAAGATGAACCGTTTGGATTGCCCGGATATTCAGAGTATGAATATTTTATTAGAATATTATATTTACTTTCATCATAAGGAAAAATAAACTTACCTTCTCCGTGAGCTATCCAAGCACCAAGTCGAGAATCTTCAAGAGAATGAAGCATTATTGAGCTATTTTTTTGAATATCAACATTAATAAAACCTGATTCAAATTTATTTGAATCATTAAACAGCATTTTTGGTTTATTCTCATGCTTTGGTGTAATAAGCCCGAGTTCAATCATAAGTTGACAACCGTTGCACACTCCGAGACTAATTGTATTGCTGCGTTTATAAAAATTGTCGAGAGATTTTTTTGCTTTTTCATTAAACAAAAATGCTCCTGCCCATCCTTTGGCAGAACCAAGCACGTCAGAGTTTGAAAACCCGCCGACAAAAACAATCATATTAACATCTTCAAGATTTTCTCGACCGGAGATTAGGTCTGTCATGTGAATATCTTTTACATCCATGCCTGCCAAATACATTGAGTAAGCCATTTCTCTGTCGCCGTTAACACCTTTTTCGCGAATTATTGCAGCTTTAATTCCTGTTTTTTGTTTGCGGTTTAAATCAATGTTGTATTGTGAGGCTTTTCCTGTAAAATTATTGTTAAACTTAAATTTAAGTTCTTGTTTTTTATAATTTTCATATCGTTTTAGAGCAAGCTTTTCGCCGCTTTGTTCTTTATCAAGCAAATAAGAAGTCTTAAACCAAACATCACGCAAGTGATTAATATCAAAGTTATAATTACTGTTATTATTGTTGATGTTTATAACACGATTATTAGTTGGTTGACCAATAATATGAAAATCAATATTTTGTTGTTTTAAAAACTTTGAAACATAATCTTTGTCTTTCACTTGAAAAACGAGACAGGGATTTTCACTAAATAATAATTTAATAATGTCTGTTTCGTGTAATTCCGATAAGTTAATATCAAGACCTGTGTTGTTATTGACAAAACACATTTCAAGTAATGTAGTAATAATTCCGCCTGCAGATATGTCGTGGCCCGAAAGAATTTTTTTGTCAGATATTAAAGTTTGAACAGCATTAAACGATTTAATAAAAAGCTCTGAATTTTTTATTGTAGGTGTTGAATTACCTATTTTATTATTAATCTGTGCAAAACTACTTCCGCCAAGTTTATATTCGTCGTTTGAAATGTTAATATAAAAAATTGAAGTCTCTATGTCGTTAACTAAAACAGGAGAGATAACGTTTTTTATATCATTAACTTCAGCAGCAGCCGAAATAATAACCGTTCCCGGAGCATAAACTAATTCATTATCATATTTTTGTGTCATTGACAAAGAATCTTTTCCGGTAGGGATATTAATACCAAGCTCAAGAGCAAACTTGCTAACCGCCTCAACAGCCTTGTAAAGACGAGCATCTTCACCTTTGTTTTTTGCCGGCCACATCCAGTTGGCACTCAGAGAAACACCTTTTAATGAATGGGTTAGAGGTGCCCAAATAATATTTGTAAGAGCTTCGGCAATAGCCAATCGTGAACCATTAACAGGATTAATCATTGCACTTACAGGTGCATGACCTATTGATGTTGCAAAACCCTTTATTCCCTGATAATCTAACGCAACAACACCGCAATCGTTTAAAGGTAACTGAACTGTACCTGCGTTTTGTTGCATAGCAATTTTACCGGTTACCGAACGGTCAACTTTGTTTGTCAACCAATCTTTACAAGCAACAGCTTCAATCTGTAACACATTTTCGAGATACTCATCTAATTTAGATAAATCGTAAAATACAGAATCAAATTTATTATCAATACTAATATCGTTAAGAATGGTTTTTGGCGGCTTGCCAAACAAGTCTTCCAACCTAAGGTCGAGAGGATTTGTTTTATTCTTTTTATCTTCAAAAGCAAACCTCATATCGCCTGTAATGTCACCAACAACAAACATTGGAACTCTTTCGCGGGTGGCAATTTTTTGCAAGAGGTCAATATCTTTATTTTTGAGCACAAGCCCCATTCTTTCTTGCGATTCGTTACCAATAATTTCTTTTGCAGATAAAGTAGAGTCGCCAACAGGAAGTTTGTTAATATCAATTTTTCCGCCTGTTTCTTCAACCAATTCAGATAAGCAGTTAAGATGACCGCCTGCACCGTGGTCGTGAATTGATACAATTGGGTTATTATCAGATTCTGCCAAAGCTCTGATAGCATTAGCAACACGTTTTTGCATTTCAGGGTTAGAGCGTTGCACTGCATTAAGCTCAATAGCGTTGTCGTATTCGCCGGTTGCAACAGACGAAACAGCACCACCACCCATGCCTATTCTGTAATTATCGCCGCCAAGAACAATAATTTTATCACAAACATTAGGTTTATCTTTTAAACTGTCGCTGAGGTTAGCATAACCAATTCCGCCGGCTTGCATAATTACTTTATCGAACGAAAATTTTTTATTGTTTTCGGCATGTTCAAAAGTTAATAGACTTCCGCATATCAATGGTTGCCCGAATTTATTACCAAAGTCGCTTGCTCCGTTCGATGCTTTTATTAATAATTCAATCGGCGTTTGATATAGCCACTTTCTTTCGGGAATATTTTTTTCCCAAGGTCTGTTTTTTTTTAATCGAGAGTAAGGAGTCATATAAACTGCTGTGCCTGCAATAGGCATGCTTGCTTTTCCTCCTGCCATTCTATCACGAATTTCACCACCTGTGCCGGTAGCTGCACCATTAAAAGGTTCAACAGTAGTCGGGAAATTATGAGTTTCTGCTTTTAATGACAACACGCTTTCAAAATTATTAGTGGTAAAAAAATCGGCTTTGTCTTGTGTTTGTGGTGCAAATTGTTGAATAACAGGACCTTTTATAAATGCACAATTATCTTTATATGCCGAAACAACTTTATTGGGATTTTCTTTTGTGGTTTTTTTAATTAGTTGAAATAATGTTTCTTTTTTTTCTTTGCCATCAATAATAAAAGTGCCATTAAAAATTTTATGCCGACAATGTTCGGAATTTACTTGTGAAAAACCAAACACTTCGCTGTCGGTTAATTTTCTGCCTATTTTTTTACTGACTTGTTCAAGATATTTTATTTCATCAGCATTTAATGCAAGCCCTTCTTTTTTGTTATATTCATTAATATTATCGATAAAAATAATTGCTTCGGGTTGTTTGTCTATTGCAAAAACATCTTGTGTAATGTTTTCATGCAACTGTTTAAGCATTGTGTCAAATTTTACATTGGGAGTATTAACCTGAGCAAATTCCTCAATTCGAATAATGCCTTTAACACCCATGTTTTGAGTAATTTCAACAGCATTTGTACTCCAGGGAGTAACCATTTCTTTGCGTGGTCCGATAAAAAAACCCGTCAAAAATTTTCTATCAATAAGTTGAGCTTGACCAAACAACCACTTTAATTTTTTTAAATTAGAGTTATTCGGTTTTTCAGAACACTCAACAACATAATATTTATTGGCATCTCCTTTGTAAAACAGTATCATTTTTAAAGATTTAGCAGGTTTCAAAAAGATATAATTTGTTGAAGCAAAGTTAATAAACCAAAGACGAATAATAAAGATATTATGTGTGTTTATTTGATTAGTTTCACCACGTTGTTGGTTTATATTTAATAAAAATCATTACTCAAAATGAAATTATTAATAAAAAATTACAAATAATAAAGTAAATTATTGTTTATAAAGTCCAATAATATTAATATTGGACTTTATTTTTTATAAATGAAAAAATATTATTATTTAATATTTATATTAGCAATAACAATCATGGCTTATATACAGACTTTTCATGCCGAATTATTACAGTGGGATGATGCCCCTTTTATTATTAATAATAACTATATAAAAAATCTTTCTTTTGCTAATATTAAGTACATCTTTACAAATTCTATTGAGGGTTACCACCCTTTAAGTTTACTAACTATTGCAATTGAATACCATTTTGTCGGCTTATCTCCGTTTTTATATCATTTCGATAATATCTTATTACATTTAATAAATATCATATTACTGTACTTTATTATTTTTAAGCTTACTAAAAACTATAAAATCTCATTTATTGTTGCAATTTTATTTGCTATTAATCCCGTACATGTACAAACAGTAGCACAAGCCTCAGAAAGAAGAGGTTTGCTAATGGCAATGTTCTATTTTATTTCCCTTTTTTATTACATTAATTATTGTATTAAAAACAACAAAAAAGCTTATTATATTTCATTATTATTTTTTATTCTATCTCTTTTTTCAAATGGGCGGGCAATTCCTTTATCTATATCAATTATTTTAATTGATTATTTGTTAAACAGAAATGTCATTGAAAAAAAAGTAATATTCGAAAAATTACCTTTTATCGCATTAGCTGTTATATTTGGAATTATAAGTATTTATACTCAAAAATTAACAGGATATGCATATAAACCTGAAAATTTCACTTATATTGATTATTTTTTCATAGCAGGCTATAATTATATTCAATACATAATTAATTTATTACTTCCATTTAATTTATCATCAGGATATCCTTACCCAACAAAAATAAACGGGATTTTACCATTTCAATATTATATTTATACAATATTTACAATTGCTATCTTTATATTTTTATTATACACTTTAATAAAAAATAAATTGAAAAACAAACTAATAATATTCGGCATTTTATTTTATACTGTTAATATTGTTTTATTACTAAGATTATTTTCTCCATTAACTGAAAATATAATGGAAGATCACTACTCATATATACCACCTATCGGAATATTCTTAATAATTGCTTTTATCTTTAATCCATTAGTTAATAAAAATCAAAATATTAAAAAATTAATTTACTCATTTTCTTTAATGATTATTTCTATTTTGATTGTGCTAACATATCAACGTAATATTGTATGGCAAAACACCATGTCATTACTTAACAATATATTGCAAAAACAACCAAATAGATTTGTTCCATTAAATAATAGAGGCTATTTGTTTTTATATTCAAATAAATACACAAAAGCTTTAACAGATTTTAATAAAGCAATTAAGATTAAACCTGATTATATTGAACCTTATTATGGAAGAGCAAGAGTGTATCAAGAGTTGGGACAAACAAAAAATGCCTTATTAGATTATAACAAATTTATTGTATCCTGTAAAGAAAAATCAGATAATTTTATACAATTATCTGCTGCTTATAACAACAGAGGAGTAATAAAAGCACAAAACAGAAAATATAAAGGAGCTTATGAAGATTTTTCTAATTCAATTAGATTAAATCCAAATTTTTGTGATCCTTTAACAAATTTAGCCCTAATCTATTTAATCTATGGTAATACTCAAAAAGCAATTGAATTATGCAATAAAGCCATTAAAATTAATCCAAAATATGAAGAAGCATATAATATAAAAAAAATGGCAATTGAGAAAGAAAAAAAATAATATTTTTTTTGCACAAAATATTGTTTACTAAAAAAAGCAGTAACTTATATTATATTTTAGATTAAAAACTATAAGTCCACTCCGAAAAGCAGAAAAAACACGGATCACTTTAAAAAGTTGGGGGAAACAATAATTTTCCGATATTTGTAATTCACAATTATATTTGAATTATGGATATTAAGAAAAAACAACTAACAGAGATAATAAAGCTTCTTTTACCTCAAGAAC
>JAUVJB010000206.1 GCA_030592465.1 Bacteroidota bacterium
ATTCAATATGTGTTAAAACAAATAGAAAAAAATAATTTTGAAATACTTTTTACTTTAGCCTTTTAACTTTAGCCTTTAGCCTTTTAACTTTAGCCTTTTTATTTTATTCTAAATCATACATAACCATTTTTTATTATAATATTTTTTAAATATGACATATTAAGACTATTAACTAAATGCCTAATTCAATTATTTAATTCCAAAAATACTAATTTCCCTCTTATAAAAGTTAAAATTTTATTATTTTTGCAAATATTGAGTCTACTCCTAAAAGTCAAATAAAGGAAAATGCTACTAAAACACTAAGTCGTAATGAGTTTATTTTTAATCCGCCAGCTGGCGGATGCCTTTGTGCCTTCGTGGCAAGAAAAATAAACTTCGTGGCAAAAAAAGACTTTTCGGAGAGGTCTCAATCTTATAAGAATAAAAATTAAAAAGCATGTTTGAAAATTTATCAGAAAGATTAGAACATTCGTTTAAACTATTAAAAGGTCAAGGACGAATTACCGAAATTAATGTTGCCGAAACATTAAAAGAAGTACGTCGTGCATTGCTCGATGCCGATGTTAACTATAAGATTGCCAAATCGTTTACTGATAATGTAAAACAAAAAGCACTTGGTGAAAATGTATTAAATGCAGTGCAGCCCGGACAAATGATGACTAAAATAGTTCACGACGAACTAGTTGAGTTGATGGGTGTACAAAAACAAGATATTAATTTAAACGGTAATCCTTGTGTAATATTAATTTCAGGTTTGCAAGGTTCAGGTAAAACAACCTTTTCAGCCAAATTAGCTAAGTTATTAAAAACTAAAAAAGGTAAAAATCCTTTACTTGTTGCAGGTGACATCTATCGTCCTGCTGCTATTGAACAATTAAAAATTCTTGGTGAACAAATTTCTGTTCCTGTTTACACAGAAGAAGGTAATAAAAACCCTGTTCATATTGCAAAATCATCAATTAAATTTGCCAAACAAAAAGGATATGATTTAGTAATTGTCGATACTGCCGGTCGTTTGGCTGTTGATGATGAAATGATGAAAGAAATATCATCAATAAAAAAAGCTATTCAGCCCGAAGAAACATTATTTGTTGTTGACGCAATGACCGGTCAGGATGCTGTGAATACTGCAAAAGAATTTAACGACAGACTGAATTTTGATGGAGTTATCCTAACTAAATTAGATGGTGATACACGTGGTGGTGCTGCTTTATCAATTCGTACTGTTGTTAATAAACCAATAAAATTTGTCAGTACAGGTGAAAAGTTAGATGCCCTCGATGTTTTCCATCCCGATAGAATGGCTGACAGAATATTGGGCATGGGTGATATTGTTTCGTTGGTTGAAAAAGCTCAAGACCAATTTGATGTTGAGGAAGCAAGAAAATTACAGAAAAAGATTGCTAAAAATCAATTTGGTTTTAACGACTTTCTTTCTCAAATTAAGCAAATTAAAAAAATGGGTAACATGAAAGACCTTGCAAGCATGATACCCGGTGTTGGTAAAGCATTAAAAAATGTTGATATTGACGATGATGCTTTTAACGGTATTGAAGCTATTATTTACTCAATGACACCTGAAGAACGAGAAAATCCTGTTGTGTTAAACGGCAGCAGAAAAAAAAGAATTGCTATGGGTAGCGGCTCAAACATTCAAGATGTTAATCGACTTATTAAGCAATTTAACGATACTCGCAAAATGATGAAAATGATGAGCGGTGGGAAAAATCTATCGCGTATGATGAGTAGTATGAATTTGAATAAAAGATAGAATTATTTTTGTGCTTTTATCATAAAGACCTGGAAGCGTCAAAGTCATTGATAGTAAGTAAATAGTCATTAAATAGTCATTAATAGTCATATGGTTATTGAACAACAATGACATGAAACAAATGACAATAAATGACGGCGAAGCCAAATGACCCTATGAAATATTGCTTCGCATTTCACGGGGTGAACAGGGCAGGCAGTGAAACAAATGACCACAAAAAACAAATTATATTACGTAAAACACGACATCACAAAGTATAATTATTGTAATTCGTGTAAATTCGTGAAAATCCGTGTCTAATAATATATAAATTCGTGTCTAAAAATGGAACTTATTGACGGTAGAAAAATCTCAAAGCAAATTAAATTAGAGATTGCTGAAGAGGTTAATAAAATTAAACAACAAGGTGGCGTTATTCCTAATCTCGCTGCCATAATTGTTGGTCACAACGGTGCCAGCGAAACTTATGTTGCAAGTAAAATAAAAGCATGCGAGCAAGTTGGCTTTAAATCAACTGAAGTTCGTTATGAAGAGACTGTTTCAGAGCAAGAGCTGCTTAACAAAATTGAAGAAATAAATAATGATGATGATATTCATGGTTTAATAGTTCAACTGCCATTACCAAAGCATATTTCCGAAACAAAAGTTATTGAAGCTATTGCACCAAAAAAAGACGTTGACGGTTTTCATCCTATTAATGTTGGTAGAATGGTTGCAAGTTTACCTACTTATGTCTCTGCCACTCCTTCCGGTATTATGGAGTTGTTAAAACGTTATAATATTGAAACATCGGGTAAAAACTGTGTTGTAATTGGCAGAAGCAACATTGTTGGTACGCCAATGAGTATTTTAATGTCGCGCAAATCATATCCCGGAAATTCAACCGTAACACTTTGCCATAGTCGTACTCAAAATATTAAAGAAATATGCAGAAATGCCGATATAATTATTGTAGCACTTGGCAAAGCAGAATATTTAACTGCCGACATGGTTAAGCAAGGTGCTGTTGTTATTGATGTTGGTATAACAAGGGTTAAATCTGATAAAACAAAATCTGGCTGGAAATTATTAGGTGATGTTAAGTTTGATGAAGTAGCTCCGAAATGCAGTTTTATTACTCCTGTTCCCGGTGGCGTTGGTCCTATGACAATTGTTTCATTGTTAAAAAATACTTTGTTAGCTGCTAATAAAGAGATTTATAAATAAAAAACGTAGCCGGTGTTTTTAGCCGGAGTCATCCGATGACTTGTACAAGGTAAGCCGCTAAGTGGTTGTTAGACTTTTCATCGTCCCGTTAGGGACATTTAGCAGTGAGGGCTTCGCTTTGAGCGAAACCCTCAAAAAATAAAAAAAAACGTTTTTAAGTCCGCCAGCCGGCGGACATTGAAAAGTTTTTTTCGCTTTGAAAACTCTATGCGTTTTTTAATAATAGCGTGTATTAGCGGTGTTTTATTTATCAATGTTTTATCCTCTTTTTTAATTCTTTCGGTAAAATTGGTAATGTTGGATTTTCTGATTGAACTTTATTATATAATTCAAGAAAATAATATGCCCCTTTTGAAAGACTTTGTTTAATAGCCTGTTCTCCATATTTTTTTTCAATATGATATACCATAAATTTACCTGCAATGGCACCAAATTTATCCCAATATCTACCTGCATTTGATTTCATTAATATATCATCCTTTTCTTGTTCGCTCAATTCAGAATTTAACAGTTGTTTAACAGCAATATCTAATTGTTTAAATGCTTTTTTTTCATGCTCTTTAAGTTCATTTGACGTATTATAGTTTTTAATCAAATTTTGCTTTTGGTTATGACTTATATAATGAGCAATTCCTTCATTTTGTATTATTTCAACTAACTGTCCGATTTTTGTAGTATCTCTATTATTTTTCCAAAAGGAAGATACTTTTTGATATTCTGCAAATACAAAATGAAATAACTCGTGAGACATAGTATTAGAAATATTGTCATTTAAAAGTTTATCAATATCATCACCATAAAGCTTTGTTATAATTGATAGATTAACAATAATAACAGGTTCTCCTTGTTCAGTAACTCTGTAATGATTATCTGTTTTTGTAATTTCGCGAACCATTGCATCTCCCCATTCCCAACCGGTTAAGACAAAATACACATTACATGTAACATCTAAAGGATAATCTGTAGGAATATAAGGCATTATTCTTTCTACAGCTTCTCCTTGAAAATTGTATTCCTTAATTTTATTCAACAATAAAGAAGATTCATCCCTTTGAAACCAAGCTAATCTTAAACCGTAAGGGTCTGGTTTTAAAGAGTCATTGACAGAAAAGTTTTTTAGTTCATCAAAAAATGTTGGTAATTCATTTTGAGGCAAGGTGTTTTCTACTACTCCCGCCATAATTTGTGTGCCCGGTTGTTCTATTATCTCCTTCGTAATTGTATCTGATTGATTATCAAACCATTTTAATAATAAGTCAGAAGATTTTGTATGAATATTGAATTTAATTTTCAATTTTTCAAAATTGTCATTTGTTTTATCTGTTGTTTTGCTTTGGTTACATGAATAAATTCCTATTAGTGCAATTATTGTAAATAAAAATAACAGGTTGTTTGATGTTATTCTTAATCTATTGTTTTTCATGATATTTGTTTTTTTTGGTTTATAATTATTAATAATTTGAGTAATAGTGTATTTTTTTTTATCACATAAGTGTATTTAAGTTTTTATGTGAGTTTATGTGTCTTTTACGGATATTAATAATAATTTAATTATACCATAATTTTGATATTTTATTAATTCTACGTAATAACGATTTATCTAAAGGTTTATCAAAATCTTCTATTTCCATTTCTGAAAAAGAATTTAGAAATTCGTACCATGTATTAAAATCAATTATATTAAATGAATCTTTAGGTTTCGTATTCCACAATTTAATTGTTATGTTTTTCATTTTTTCTAAACCGTTCCCTGTATCTTCATAAATTACAAAAGGTGGACCCATTATGAATTTATTATTCCATCTTTTTGTAATAAATTCTTTCATACCAATTATTCCAAGCGACGAATCAAAGGGTATCCGGTTTCCTGTATCATAAAAAAAGACCCAAATATGGTCATTATGAGCACATCCGTATAGTCCGGTATTTTTATTTTTTCCTTTTATTTTTCCGAAGATTGAACATCTCCTGATATGAATTTCATAAGCGAATTTGGCAGGAATTCCGGCTAATCGTAATAAAAATATTCCTAATCGGGCATGACAAAAACAATTTCCTTTTTTATTTTCAATTATTTCTTTAATATTATTAGCACGAAATCCACAAAATTCTATATTGTTGTGTATATACTTGTTAATACATACTGCTTTTTCGTAATTATTAAGGCCGGAAATATTTAATTCTTTTAATAGTTGCTCTCCCCAATCAATAGTTGATTGCTCAATATTATATGTGTAATTATTATCTATCTTTATTTTTTTATAATCAAGAAAAATACTATCATGTGTGTCATTGCCAAATTGCTTGGTAGAAATTTGTCCTATAGTATTTTGAGGTTGAAGTAATTTACATGTGATAATCAAACTGAAAAAAAAATATTTTAACAGGTGTGATTTTTCCATCATTTTCATTTATTTTTATGGCATTTCACCCTAATTAGTGTCAGAAAGAAAATTCCTAAAAATATAAGTATTTGATAAGAAAACGTCAAGAACAAGGCTTGCGATCCGCCAGCTGGCGGATAAAAATCAGGAGTTTACTAAAGTAAATGACTGATTTTTAAGACAAGTATAACGCAGTTATTGGCG
>JAUVJB010000015.1 GCA_030592465.1 Bacteroidota bacterium
GCACGAAAACCCGTAAAATTTTAGTTGTGCTGTCATTTCGAACGAAGTGAGAAATCTCATTCAACTTATATACACTATGTTATGAGATTTCTCCTTTTAGTCGAAATGACAATATGGACGTTTTCGTGCAAACACTATTTATTAAGATATTGTTTAACAAATATTATTTAGTTTTTGTTTTAGCCTGTTTTTTTTGTGTTTTTGATTTTACTGTTTTTGTTGATGTTTTTGCCAGTGGTTTTGCCGGTGCTTTTGATATAGGCACTTCTTTTTTTACAGGCTTTTTATTAACAGTATCTATTTTAGATTTTAATTTTGTTAATTCATTTTTATATTTTGTAAGTTGTTTATCTTTTCTCGTTAATTGATTTTGCAACTTAACAAATTGAGTTTCTTCTTTCGATAACAATTTTTTAACACGTATTGCAAAATCGTTCAAAACATTCATATAGTTAATAAAGGCATCGTAAGGACTTTGATAAGGGTTAAAATATGAATGAACATCACCGTCTGAAAAGAATTTATTACACATATAATAGAAATGGTCGCTGGTTTGCAGATAAGCCCAGTCTTTTAAAATATCTTTGTTATTGGTTTTTTTAACCAAATTTTTTAATTCATAAAGTTTATGAAAAGCTTCATCCTGTAAATCGTTGCCAAGCCATGCTGTTACGTCTCTTTCTTCATCTGCCCAAGATATGGGATAAGGAACATTTATAGCAGCAACAGGTTGCAAAATGTCTGCTACTTCGCTTGGTGTAGAAAAAGTAAAATCTGATTTATCAAAAACAGCTGATGGAAAAGCTTTTAGAAACTCGGAAATTCCCGATTCCTTTTTCTGATGTTCTCCAAAAGTTTCATAATCCATAAATAAATTGATAATTTCTTCTTTTGGATTAATATTGTTGAACCACGAAACAAATTTATCAGCTGTTAATGGCCATTCGTCCCAAGCTCGGTCAGAGAAACGAAAAGCAATATCGTCACTGAATTTATAATTTCTGAGTAAAATTTTAAGCTTTGGATTTAAAGTATTGTAGTATAAGTAGTTAGGGCTTTTCCAACCTAAAACATGTTTAGCTCCTTCGGTAAGAATTGCCTTAAAGCCCATTTCAGCAATAGTTTCACCAATATCATCAGAATATATTAATTCGGTATTTCGAAATACTTTTGGCTTAAATCCAAAATATTTTTCAACAGTTTTAGCATGCAGTTTAACTTGTTCAACAAATTCTTCTTTATCAATTAACGAAGAAATCGAATGAGAATAAGTTTCGGCAAGAAACTCAACATTACCTGTTTTTGCAAGTTTCTGAAAACTTTTTAATACCTCAGGTGCGTACAAATTAAATTGGTCTAATGCAATTCCTGATATTGAAAATGTTATTTTAAATTTATCCTTTGATTTTTTAATTAAATCGTAAATAATTTCATTTACAGGTAAATAACTGTTATTAGCAATTCTTTGTAAAATTGATTCATTTGCATAATCATCGTAATAATAATGATTATTCCCAATTTCAAAAAAACGATATGTTCTAAGTCTAAAAGGTTGATGTACTTGAAAATAGAGGCAAATTGTTTTCATGTTTCTATATTTAATTAAAAGTCAGCTATTTATAATATCGAATAATAAACACTGATTTTAGATTTATTTTTTAATTCATCATTCGTTAAAAGGCTAAAGGCTAAAGTAAAAAGGCTAAAGTAAAAAGTATTTCAAAATTATTTTCTTCTATTTGTTTTAACACATATTGAACTTAAAATATTTTTTAGCTTTGAGATTTTTTTACTAAATTTTCTATTTCATCATTGAGTCCATTCCGAAAAGCCGATAAGCGGTTAATCCGTCAGCTGACGGGAGACTAAAAGTTACAAGCCTGTATATCAGTCTATTACAAAACCGCTAATCGGCTATTAATTGATAATTTTGGTTTTCGGAGTACTCTCATCATTTAATTTTTCATTTTTTTTACCTTAGCCTTTAGCCTTTTTTTACTTTAGCCTTTTTACTTTAACGCCGATTGATAAACTTCTTTAACTCTAACAGCAACATTTTCCCATTTTAAATTATCAACTTCATTTTTACCGAAAGATTTAAATATTTTCGATATGGCACTATAATTTATTACTCCATATATAGCATCTGCCAATGCGTTAATATCCCAGTAATCAACTTTAATGGCATAAGTTAAAATTTCGGAAACACCCGATTGTTTAGATATAATTACAGGAACATTTGATTGCATTGCTTCCAAAGGAGAAATTCCAAAAGGTTCAGATACAGAGGGCATTACATAAACATCACTAATTGAAAACATTTTAACAACATCATCGCCTTTTAAAAACCCCGTAAAATGGAATTTATCGGTAATTCCCAAAGAAGCTGCGTGAGTTATCATTTTTTGTAACATATCGCCACTTCCTGCCATTACAAATCTTACATTATCGGTTTTTTCAAGAATTATTTTTGCAGCTTCAATAAAATATTCAGGTCCTTTTTGCAATGTTATACGACCAAGAAATGTTACAATTTTTTCGTTTACTCCTTTTTTAATTTTAATTTTTTCTTTGTGAGAAACAGGTTCAACAGCATTATAAACCGTAACAACTTTTTTGGGATTAATGCCATATTTTTCAATAACAATATTACGAGTAAGGTTGCTAACAGTAATTATTTTATCGGCAGCTTCCATACCTTGTTTTTCAATATTATAAACTTGCGGATTTACATTACCGCCACTACGGTCAAAATCGGTTGCATGAACATGAATAACAAGCGGTTTTCCCGAAACTTCTTTGGCTGCAATTCCTGCAGGATATGTTAACCAATCGTGTGCGTGAATAATATCATGAGGATTTTCGGCACTTATAGCTGAAGCTACATAAGCATACTTCTTAATTTCGTCTAATAAATTTATACCGTATTTACCCGAGAAATTTATTTTCCCTTGTTCATTAGTTTCAAAAAGTTGTTTTTTTAACGATTTTGATTTGTTTGTATATTTATAATATTCTTCCGGATCCATATAAGGCACAATTAAAGAATCGACCTCAAGAAACTTAATTTTCTTTTTAAAATTTTTAAGATGAATTTTTAATTGTTTAACAGAAATATCATTAGCTCCCAACAGCTTAATATTTTTTTGATTTTCATTACCAAAAGCTTTAGGAACCACAAAAGTTACATCAATATCTTTAATATATGACAAACCTCTTGTTAATCCGTAACAAGCAGTACCTAAACCTCCTGAAATATGGGGTGGAAATTCCCACCCGAACATTAAAACTTTCATAAGAATATGCTTTAATTAAAGTTCATAATATTAGATACTTACACTCTTATATTTTGTGTTCGTGGTTTTTGTTGCCTCACAAAATAAAATTTTTAAAGGTGTTCGGCGAACCTCCATGCACTATGGAGGTTTCACTCTTTATTTTTTAATTTATTAATAAGATAATTTACTCTTAATATTTCACCAACACTTGTAGCAAACGATGTCGCTCCATTAGGTTTATAGGGTGGATCTCCGTCATAAACTTCGGGTAGAGTTCCAATTCCGTATTCAGTAATACAATCCTCAAAATTATTGTAAAGCTCTTCAATAAAATGAATTCCCGATTTTTTATATATATTCAAATATGCCTCGGTAAAATGTCCCATAAGCCATAACCTGACAGTTCCCTGATGATATGCAAGACTTCTGTCTGTTTGGTTGCCTCCGAAAACACCTTTATAATAAGATGATTTTGGACTTAAAGTTCGTAATCCTCTTGGCGTAAGTAGTTCATTTACAATAACATCCATAACTTGTTTTCTTGTCTCAATATTTAAAGGAGAATAGGGAAGTGATAATGCAAATAATTGATTAGGTCTTACTTCTTTATTTTTATTATTATTGTCAAAATAATCTATGAGATATCCGTTTTCTTTATCCCAAAAGTTTTCAACAAATGATTTTTTTATTAATTCAGGCAGATGTTTCCAATTATTTATAAATTTTGTATCATTTGCATCTTTAGCGAGTTCTAAAGCAAAGTTAACAGCATTATACCATAAAGCATTTATTTCAACAGCATATCCTATACGTGGTGTAACAGGTTTATTGTCAACGTATGCATCCATCCATGTAACAGCATTTCCTTCAGTTCCTGCCCACAATAAATTATTGTCGTGCATTTTTATATTAAAATCGGCACCGTTTTTATAACATTCTAAAATGTTTTTAAGTTTATTGCCGTACTTTTCCCAAATATTAAAATTTTTATCTTCATCGTGATATTTTTGTAATGCCCAAAACAACCATAATGAGGCATCGGCAGAGTCTCTTCCGGGTTCTTCAACATTTCCTTCGTTAGGAAAAAAACAATTTTTCATTTCTGAAATCATTGTATCAATAACATCTATAAACGTTTTTTTATCACCTAGAGTAAGAGTTAATCCGGGTAACGATAAAAAAGTATTACGTGCCCAGTGCCCAAACCAAGGAAATCCTGCAATAATTTTTGTTTTTGTGCCATTTCGTGAAATAAACTGTTGAGCTGAATTTTCAAGGCAGTTTTCAAAAGTGTTTCGTGGTATTCTATCAGTAATTCCTGAAACAAATTGTCTTTTTAACGATGATGTAATAGCTTCTTTAGTTCCTGCACTAATTACTATCGATTCTCCTTTTTTTATAGGTACTTCAAAATATCCGGGTACAAACAAATCTTCTTTGTACTCATATCCGCGTTTTTTTTCTTCCAAATATTCAATATTGTAAAACCAATCGGGGACAGCTATAAAATCTGATTTTTTTGATATTTGCAAATGAAGATATGGAAATCCGTTATACATTTTAATTTTAATGCCGTTTTTACATTCTTGGTATTTTGTATTTGCATCAAGATTTGCTTTAGTAAGCGAATGAATATTACGAAAAGCTAAAAATGGTTGTAATCTTAATTTTGTTGATGAGTGGGCATCAAGCAAAGTATAACGTATTAACATTCTTTCTTCATTTTCTACTAACAGCATTTCTTTTTTTAAAATTACACCGCCAACACGATAAACTATTGATGGAATTGGATCAGTTTCATATTCACGTATATATTTATGTCCGCGTGGAGAATATTCTCCCTGATATCTGTGAATACCCAAATGAAATTCAGCATCATGTTGAATTATAGTTTCATCAAGAGATGACAAAAGGACATAGTTTTCGTTATTAAATCTGGATATTGGGCATATTAATAAACCATGGTATTTCCTTGTATTACAATTAATTATGGTAGTATTTGCAAAAGAACCTGCACGATTAGTTCTTATAAGTTCTTTGCTAAGCGAATATTTTAAATTTATTAATTTTAATTTATCAATTTCTATGTAACTCATATATCAAATATCTTTTAATTTATTTCAATTATTACTCTTGATTCAAAAAAATTGAAGAGACTGTTAACCAATTTTTAAAGTAAATTTACTATAAATTTTTGAATTAATCAGACTAAAAAATCATTTTTCCAAAATTTTTATCTATCTATCAGTTATTCAATTTTGTTTAATATTTAGACGAACAACTTGTTCATACGGTAACAAATGTTATGTGTTAAATCTATCAATCCGATAATTCCTGTCGCCATAACAATACCAACCGACCTGACAATTAACCCATTCATACTTTGTTCCGGTTTACCTTGTGAAATAAGCAGTATTGCAATAATCCCGAACAATCGAAATTTTAGGGTTTTCGTGCAAACTATTTATGTTGAATATATTTCATTAAATCAACACCTCGTTCAACAATATCAATTATGCCAGTAGTATTATTAGCTGCATAAAACATTTGACCTGTAATAATAAAAGCCTCATCGGGAATGCCATTAATCGGGATTAATTTATATGAAACTACAAACTTTGGAGATTCGGGTAAGTTCATCCACATAAATTTTACAATATGTAAACGATTATTATATACAAACATTGCGTTATTGCTTTTAACACTAACAGCTTTGTATCCTTCAGGTATTCGTTCTTGAATTTTTCCGAATTTATGTAAATTCCCTTTATTCACAAGTAAATTAACAATTACCTCATCATTATCGTTCATATACGGTTTTTGACGAATACAACTGAACTCTCCCTTTTTAAGAATATTATCTAAATTATTAGCTATTAAATCACCATCTGACGGCACATTTACACCTGTAGAGTTGTGTTTTTTTACTGTTAAAACATTAGGGTACATTTCAATTACGCGTCGTTCTGAATTTTGGATAAAATAAAAATTCGCTCTCATTACATAATACCCTTCAATTGATGTGTCTGTTTTAACTTTATAAGAAATGGTAAATTCATCATCGTAAGGTAAATTCATCCATTGTAGAATCACTGTATTTTTGGTAAAACGAAACTCACCATTTGCAGATTTCATTTGTGTTGCGGTAAAACCGGCAGGCAATTTTTGTTCAAAACGAGATATTCCTTTTAAATCGTCTTTCTTTATAGTTACCTCAAAAGTAAACTGATCACCTGAAAAAATTTCTTTCGGAATGTTTGGTGTTAAAGAAATATCATCTTGCGAATACAAACATGATAATGTTAACAGTAAAAAATTAATGATTAAAGTTACATATTTAAACATGACTATTCGTAAATTGAATTTGGCAAAAATAATAAATTAATTTAATCTTTTCTATTTTTATTATATCCTTTATATAAATTCACTCAATTCAAGCCATTTGTTCGATTTTAAATCAATGAGTTTTATCACTTCACCTAATCTGTTTGACTTTTCAATAAGTTCAGTTTGTTTCAGTGTACTTGAAGATATTTCTTTTTCAAGATTATTTTTTTCATTCTCCAACTCTTCAATTCCTTTTTCTAAAATTTCAAACTCACGTTTTTCTTTATAGCTTAGTTTTGTTTTTTTCTTTTCTGAAACATCAACTTTTTTAATATTTTTCTTATGCTCAACTTTTTGTTTTTTCTCTGTTTTAGATAAATTATCTCTATAAATAGAATAATTACCGGGAAAATCTTTTATCTCTCCATTACCTTCAAAAACAAATAAATGTTCAACTACATTATCCATAAAATACCTGTCGTGAGAAACAACAATAACGCAACCCGAAAAATTGTGCAAATAATCTTCAAGCACAGTTAATGTCATAATATCCAAATCGTTAGTAGGCTCATCGAGAATTAAAAAATTAGGATTTTTCATTAAAACAGTCATTAGATATAAACGACGTTTTTCGCCTCCGCTTAACTTTGAGACATAGGTATAATGCTTATCGTAAGAAAAAAGGAAATAGTTTAAAAACTGTGCTGCTGTCATCCTGTTTCCGTTACCAAGAGTGATATCTTCAGAAATATCTGTAATAACATCAATAACGCGTTTGTCTTTATCAAATTTTATACCTTGTTGTTTGTAATAACCGAAAACTATTGTCTCGCCGGTCTCAATAACACCCGAATCGCATTTTATGTTTCCTGTAATAATATTTAAAAAAGTTGATTTCCCTGTTCCGTTCTTACCAATAATTCCGAGTTTCTCATTACGATTAAAATTGTAAGAGAAATCGTTTAGAATAGTTAAATCATCATAATTTTTATTAATGTGTTTTGCTTCAATAATTTTTTTCCCTAAACGTGATAATTTAATATTAAAGTTGAGTTGCTCATCAGTTTTTGTTTGCGAAGCTTTATCTTTTAATTGATAAAAAGCATCGATGCGATATTTTGCTTTGGTAGCACGAGCCTGTGGCATTCTGCTCATCCAGTCTGTTTCTTTTTTCAGTAAATTTTTAGCTTTCTCGGCTTGTGCATTTTGAATTGCAATTCGTTCTTCTCTTTTGTTAAGATAATAAGAATAATTGCCTCTATATCGATAAACCTGCTTATCTTCAATCTCAATAATATCGTTACACACACGATCTAAAAAATAACGGTCGTGAGTAACCATTAGCAATGTTGTTTTTGAACTTTTGAGATATTCTTCAAGCCATTCAATCATCTCAAGGTCGAGATGGTTGGTTGGCTCATCGAGAATTAAAAAATCAGGTTGGTTAATTAAAGCATTGGCAAGAGCTATGCGTTTTTTCTGACCACCCGACAATTCTTTTATTGGTCGGTTATAATCATTAATCTTAAGCTTAGTTAATATCTGTTTAACTTTTGTTTCATAATCCCAGGCATTCTCTGCATCAATCTCATCAATAGCCTTTTGAAGCTGTTCTTCGTCATCTTCTCTTATTGCTTTCTCATATCTGCTTATCAACTTCACAATATTACCCGACGAACTGAAAACCTCATCAATTACCGTATTGTTTTCATTAATATCAGGCAACTGCTCAAGGTATGATATTTTAATATCGTTTTTAAATATTATTTTTCCAGAATCGACAGTATCTTTTTGTGCAATAATATTTAGCAAAGTTGTTTTACCCGCACCATTTTTGGCAATTAACGCTGTCTTTTGATCATTATCAATACTAAATGTAATATTGCTAAAAAGCTCTAAATCGCCAAACGACTTACTAATACCATCGACTTGTAAATAATTCATGTAATAAGATTAATAAAACTGCAAAATTAACAATTCTATTAATTAACACAGAAAAAAGCACACATTTTTCGGATTAAATATCCCTCCGGCGAGGATTTAAAACCCGTTTAGTTTCATCGTAACTGTCGGGATAAGTAAAAGCAATCCTATTACCATTAAAATTATCATTAAAGGAGTAATCCATTTTACCCATTTTTCGTAAGGAATTTTAGCAACACCAAGAACTCCAATTAAAACACCCGAAGTGGGAGTTATCATATTTGTAAATCCATCGCCAAACTGAAAAGCCATAACAGTAGCTTGTCGCGAAATACCGATTAAATCGGAAAAAGGAGCCATTATAGGCATTGTAAGTGCAGCTTTTGCCGATCCCGATGGAATTATTACATTAATAACAGTTTGAATAAAATACATAATACCTACAGATGCTACTTTTCCAAAATCGTTCATCGATTGCGATAATCCGTAAAGTATTGTATCAATAATTTTACCGTCTTCGAGGATTACAATTATACCTCCTGCCAAACCAACAATAAATGCTGCCGACATAATATCTTTTGCTCCGGCAAGAAAAAGTTTTGTAATCTCATCGGCAGAATTGTTCATTGCTATACCCGAAAATATTCCCATTGCAAAAAATAATGTTGCAATTTTCATAATATACCAATCATAACCCATAACACCAATGATTAGAAAAAAAATGGTGTAAATCAATAAGTTAAGAACAAAAAAATGAGCTGATTTTCGTAAACTGAATAATCCTGTTAAAGCAAATAATCCGGTTACAATAGGAATTATAGGTAAAATTGATGATGAATTACCAACTTTTAATTCCGTTTGCGGATATAAAATTGAAAAAACTATCATTGTTGCTGTTAAGATACCGTAAACAATCCAAGCAGATGAAGTAGTTTTATAAACAATTTTATCTTCATTCAATTTTCCTTTTTTTCTCCAATAAGCATCATCTTCGTAAACAAGCGATGATTTTGGATTCTTTTTTATTTTTCTTGCATATCGCAGAATAAATGTAATACCAATTACATTAATCACTAACCATGAAAATAACCTGTATTCAATTCCCGAAAAAAGAGGCAAGCCTGCTAATCCTTGTGCAATACCAATTGTAAAAGGATTTAATATTGCTCCTGCAAATCCTAATCCGGCAGCTATAAAACACATGCTAACACCAACAATAGAATCGTATCCCATTGATATGGAAAGCGGTACAAAAATAATTATAAAGGCAATTGTCTCTTCGCTCATGCCAAAAATTGCACCAAACGCACTAAACAATATCATAATTAGTGTTATAATGATATTATCAACACCTAACATTTTAAAAAATTTGACTTTTTCAATCCGTTTTGTAAATCGTAAAAATGCATATATACCAACATCAATGGCTTTGCTGTTGTTCATAATCCAAAAGGCACCGCCAATCATTAAAATAAAAACAATGATTCCGGCTTGTCTCTCAAATCCTTTAAATAAAGCCGAAAAAATTTGCCATGTCTGTATCTGATGGTCAACATAATGAAAAACCATTTGAGTATGTTCTTGTCCGTTTTCAATTACTGTTTTTTTAACATACTCGCCACCGGGAATAATCCAAGTTGCAATTGCTGCAATCACAATAATATAAAATACAATTACATAAGTGTGGGGTACTTTTCCTTTTTTTAGCATAGTAATAAAATTTTATAATAATATATGTAATTTGAAACACGCAATATGCAACAGTTTTCAAATAAAGGTTGCTAAAATAAGAAAGTTTTGAGGATTAACAGCATAAAAATAAGTTAAAAATAAATTTACTTCGTGCGGTTTTTTTATTGATGAAATGTTTTTAAGTGGCACGGGTAAGATGTCTGCTACAGCTTGCAACATGTTCTCGCCAGCCGGATTTTATACATCTTTTTATGTATTATTGATTAATTCCTTACTATCTTCTGAATTATATTCAGGTTGAATATTGCTGTGATGAATTCCTGCATTTATTAAAAACAGTATTTTTTGACTAAATTTTATTTTGAGAGGATACTAAGTTTACTTAGAACTCATGTAGAGTTATTAAACTTAAATATATTAATACTGTTTGTGCCTCTTTTGTATATATGATAAAAACAACCTTACGCTAATGTTTCTATTTTCATCTTTTTTATTTTAGTAAGCCATTTTATCAATCTTTACCCCTCCCACCTTTTGAAAAATTGGTAGGTTAAAACAATTTATTCATTAGTTATTTTTATGACAACGTGTTGCAATATGAAAAGTTTGGCATTTTGAAACTTCAATCTTTTAATTTACTACACTGTATGTTTATTGTTAATTAATTCATGTTTACCACTTTCTTCCAAATTATTTATGACCGCATGTTAACTGGTGTTATTTAATTACTATCAATGATTTCATTTACACAACTTATTGGATAACATTTTACAATTCCACTATTTTCCCTGTATAGCAAGTCCGTTTTCTCATGTTGTGAATTCAATATCTGTTGTGGATTATTTAGTTTATAAGCACTTACAACTCCTGCAATATGAAATTCTTTTGAGAAAAGATTTGTAAAACATACAGGACCTCCAGAAAATCCCGGATTGTTATGTCCATCCAAATACAATATATTTTGCCCATTCTCTTTAATTATTGAAGAACAAGTTCCTTTTTTGATAAATGGTATAGGAAAAGAAGAAAGAAGATTATCTCCTAAGTTTGAAAACAATCCATATGGAAAACCAAGAAAAAATGTATCTTGTCCAGGTGAAATACTATCCATTGAATACTGAATTTTGAGGGGGTTATTAAGTATTTTAATATTTAACTCCATTACAGCAACATCAACATTCTTATTAGAGTGGTACAAAACATTAACTGCTACATTTTTCCAAATATTTCCATGAAATATCTGAATTTTACCAGAACTTCCAATACCATTTATAACATGTTTCGCTGTTATTAGGTATTCTTTATTTTTGTCGTAAAATGTAAAACAAGTTCCTGTTGAATTTCCATATTTTAAAAAGAAAACTTTTTCTATTTGATTTGATACAACATTCATATCTATTAATAATTTAGGTTACATTTATCTTAATGACAAAGCCTTTTTTTTAACATCCTCAGATTGTTATTCTATTGTTTTAATGTCAGTTAACGGTGGCAATATGAAATTTTGGGCATTTTGAAACTCAAATCTTTCAATTTACTACACCGTTTATTTAATGTTAATTCATTCATATTTACCACTTTCTGCCCAATTTTTTATATTGCATGTTGTATGCTGGGCATCATTCATTTCTTAAAAATATAGATTTATACCAATAGCAGAACTAAATATTTGATTAATTTTAACTTCTTTTGATAAGATGGCGTACCAAATGTAAGTATCAACAGAACCTAATTCAAAATATAAGTCAGCTCCTTTTATTATTTTGGTATTAATAAAGTTCTTATGAACTTTGGCTCCAACAAAAAAAGTAACTTGAAAAGCATTAGTGCTGTAATAACCTTTGGGGTATTTATCAGGAAGTTTTAGAAATGAATTATTTCCTGTTTCTACACTTGCTGTAAAACCTGTAATTGGCGATATTATTATTGTATTGAATTCCTTATTTGTTATTGAAAAAGTATTTTTAAGCGTAATAGTATGTATGTTTTTTGCTTTTGATATTGATGAAGGAACAAATCCATATAATATCTCAGGATAATAATGTTTATTTAAAAGTTGATACCCAAAGCCTGCAGAAAAGAAACCTATATTCCCTGCAAATTGAATTGTTGTATAATCAGGGATATACCAAGTTTTTGTTAAAGTTGTATCATTTGCAAAAATATTAGTAAAAAATAAAATTGCATATAATGTAAATATGATTCTTTTATGCATATAATCAGTTTTTAAGTTCTATTAATTCAATATCAAAAGACTTATTATACACATTAATAATACAGTATGTTGGCTTTTTAAGCCAAGGTACTGTTAAATAATTTACACCGTCATTGTAAATATTCGCGAATGAGTAGCTATGAACGTGCCCGTGTATTGATAATTGAACATTATTTTCTGACATTAATGTTTTATATGTCTGCTCCATAGTACTGTCAAACTGGTCAATGAAAGGAGGGATATGAGCTATTACAAATACTTGTTTATATAACTCATTGTCGGATAACTGAATTGAAAGCCAATTGAAATCAGGGTTTTTATTGCTTTCCCAAAATACATCATCAAAAATCACAAATTTGTTATTATTAAATACAAATGAATAATTATAATCACCAAACATTTGTTTATATACAATTTCTCCATTTGAGTTATAATCGTGATTCCCAATTACTGTTAAATATGGTTTATTAAGATTTTCCATAATAGTATAAAAGAGTTCATATTCTTTTAATAATGCTTGGTCAGCAATATCACCTCCGAAAATTACATACAGAATATCATCTCTTTTATTTATGTCGTCAATTACAGTTTTTAGGTTAGTATAATGATAGTGATTATCAGTAACAAAAGCGAATTTGAAAGTATCCGTGTTTATTTGAATATCATTAATTAATTGCAAATTCTTTTTAGTTGTATTTTTATACTCTTCTTTAACATTTGCTTCATAAGGGCTATATTCAAATATTTTATCGCAAGTCACAAAAAGCAATATTATGCCTATTAATGCTATAATCTTTTTTATCTCTATTAAAGTAATTTTAAAATATTTCATCCGTTCTTCATTTCAATTTTATCAGTTTATTTCTTTAAATTCGGATTTGTCAACCTTGCATACAACATTTGTATATACATAGTACGTTTATTTCTTCTATATCAAAAATTTATTTTTTTATTCCGTTTATTCTAAATGCTGAATTCAAACTATTGATTATCAATATTATAGTTTCTTATTTTATTTTTAATATAAAAATTGAAATAAATTTGTTAAACTTTTCATAAACAAATTTAGTGATAAATATATTGAACAAAAATAATTTTTTAATAACAATTCCGTTCATTTCAATTTATTGTTATAATATACTTAATATCTTTTGTTTATTGAAAATCAATAAAATAAATACTCGCCCCAAATAAATACTATTCTTACTACCCTTTAATTTTCTAAAATTACAATTTTAAGCTCAATTAAAAAAAAAATAAAAAAAAATGATTTTAATATATAAAATTACGTAATTTGTACGATAAACGTATAAACAAACAAAAAACGTAAATATATACATGGAAAGTATAATTGATGAAAAACTAAACAAAATTCTGATAGCAGCTAAAGAGCTGTTCTGGAAGCATGGGTTTAAACGGATAACCATTGAAGAAATCTGTAAAGAGGCTAATGTGAGTAAGATGACTTTTTATAAACATTTTAAAAATAAAATGGAACTGGTAGAATTCTTCATCAATAATATTACAGATAAGGCTATGAAAAAATATCGCGAAATTATGGATAGCGATATACCTTTCCCTGAAAAGGTAAAAAAAACAATAGACCTTAAACTGGAATCAACACAGGATATTAGTAATGAGTTTTACAATGATTATGTTCGTTATGCTGATACAGAAATGTTAGCATTACTACAACAACAAAAAAACCGATTAATTGATTCAATATTGAATGATTATGTTGAAGCACAAAAAAAGGGAGATATAAGAAAAGACATTAAACCTGAATTTATACTGTTTTTTTAAAATTATTTGCATGAAATAGCAAAAGATGAACGATTAGAAAAAATGTATGATAATCCGCAGGATATGATTATGGAATTAACAAATTTCTTTTTCTATGGAATTCTACCGAGAAATAATGAATAGATTAAAATTATCAATATTACTATTTTTTGTAATTTCATTCTCTTGTGTTTTAACAAGTAATGCACAAAAAAATGATTTTAGCGGACAAGTAATCGGTTGGTCAACATTTAACTTTAGCGAGCCTTTTTTAACTCAGGGAGGTCTTAGATATATACCTGATTATAAGTACACTAAAAAATTAAAAAACAATTTAGTTTTAAAAACCGATTTATCAATAAATGCTTATGGAAATGCTTTGCTTTACGGATTAGATAGCATTGAGACTGATTATAATATTAAACCTTACCGACTACAATTTGGTTTATCGGGACATCAATTTGATTTACGTCTTGGCTTGCAAAAAATAAATTTTGGCTCAGCTTCATTACTAAGACCTTTAATGTGGTTTGATAAAATTGACCCGAGAGACCCGCTTCAATTGACCGATGGTGTTTATAGTTTATTGGGAAGATATTATTTTTTAAATAATGCAAACATCTGGCTTTGGAGTTTGTTTGGTAATGAAAAAACTAAAGGTTGGGAAACTTTCCAGACAAATTTGAAAATACCCGAACTAGGCGGACGAATACAATATCCGGTTTTAACAGGTGAGTTGGCTGCAACTTATCATCATCGTGAAGGTGTATTTGATGATACTTTTGCCGATACTTTATCAAACAAAAACGGATTTTCAGAGAATAGATATGCTCTTGACGGTAAATTCGATTTAGAAATCGGACTTTGGTTCGAAACATCTCTAATTCATCAGAACCTTGATTATACTAATCAGCGTTATCAGCGATTAGTAAATATTGGTGCTGATTATACTTTCGCTCTCGGTAACGGATTAAATGTTACAACTGAATATTTTGCTTATCAAAAAACAGATAATGTTTTTGGTAAAGGCAAAGGAATTAATTTTGGAGCTATGTCATTAAATTATCCTATAAACATAATTAATAACATTCAAGCCATTGTTTATTATGATTTTACAAATAATGATTTTTATCGATTTGTAAATTTCTCATGGACTTATGACAACTGGGTGATTTATGTAATGGGATTTTGGAATCCTGATAATTTCCAAATATATCAAAATGTTGGAGAAGCAAATATGTTTGGTGGTTATGGAACTCAATTTATGTTAGTTTTCAACCATTAAATTCAGACTATCAGTTATCTATAAAATAAAAACATTAGCTTTAAACTCTAAATTTAAAAATATGGAACAAAATTTTTTAATAACCATTAACAATCTTGTTAAAAATTTTCCAATTGGAGGCGGAGAGTTTACTGCCTTAAATGGTATAAACTTAACATTTAATACCGGCGAGTTTGTAGGATTTGTAGGTCCGAGTGGTTCGGGAAAAACTACACTATTAAATATTATTGGCTCATTAGATACGCCTAGTGAAGGTTCTGTCAATGTTCTTGGCAGAGAAGTTGGGAAACTTAATACTAAAAAAGCAGCAATTTTAAGAAGGCAACACTTGGGGTTTATATTTCAAACCTATAATTTGTTACCTGTATATTCTGTTTATGAGAATGTTGAATTTCCTTTGCTTTTGCTAAAAATGAATGCCTCAGAACGCAAAAAAGCCGTGATGGATGCTTTGGTTTGGGTTGGATTAACCGATAAAATTAAATCACGTCCTGCACAACTTTCCGGAGGAGAATGTCAGAGAGTTGCTGTGGCAAGAGCTATGGTAAAAAAACCAAAAATTGTTTTGGCAGATGAACCTACTGCAAATCTCGATGCAGCAAATTCTCATAACATTCTTAAAATGATGCTGAAGCTGAATGAAGAACTTAAAACAACATTCATTTTTGCTACTCACGACGATAAGGTAATAAAATATCTGAAACGAAAAATTAGCCTTGAAGACGGTAAGGTGATTCAAGATGAAATAATTAAAACTAATAAAGAGAAATAATTATGTTAGCAATTAAATTAGCATACAGAAATCTTATTGGTGCCGGTTTACGAACATGGCTCAATGTATTTGTATTGTCTTTTACCTACATACTTATTATATGGCAATATGGTGTTATTGACGGGTGGAATTACCAAGCCAAATTTGACATGCAAGCATGGGAATTCGGTAATGGTCAATACTGGCAACGAAACTATGATCCGTATGACTACTTTTCTTTTGAAGAAAGTCATGCTGCAATTCCAGAATTATTGCAAAAGGCAACTTCTGAAGGAATAGTAACTCCAATACTAATTTCTCAGGGAACCATTTATCCCGATGGCAGACTCCAAAGTATGATATTGCGGGGAATTAGTCCTAATCAAAAAGTAATAGCAATACCAAGTGCAGAATTGAACACTAAATCGGAAGAAATTCCTGTTGTTATTGGACGACGTATGGCAAACAGTTGTAAACTAAAACAAGGTGATATAACTACAATAAGATGGAGAGATGCCAATGGAACTTTTGATGCAAAAGAAGTAAAAGTTGTAAAAATATTTAACTGCGATGTGCCAAGTGTTGATGCAGGACAAATGTACATTTCTCTTGAAAAACTTCAAGAAATGATGCAAACACCCGGTGAAGCAACCATGTTTGTAGTTGGTGAAAATTCTGCAATGAAAGATAGTATCTCAGGTTGGAAATATAAAAGTATAGATTTCCTAATGAAAGATATGACAGAATTGATAAAAATGAAAAAAGTCGGAGGTTCAATATTTTATTTTATTTTACTTCTATTGGCAATGTTAGCAATATTTGACACACAAGTACTTTCAATTTTCAGAAGACAAAAAGAGATTGGAACATATATTGCAATGGGAATGACACGAAAACAAGTTGTTGGTCTTTTCACTGTTGAAGGAGCTATGCATGCAATACTTGCTGTAATAGTTGGGGCTGTCTATGGAGTTCCGTTCTTACTATGGCAAATGAAGATTGGTATGACAATGCCTGCCGGATCAGATGATATGGGAATCCCTATCGCAAAAACAATATTCCCTGTTTATGGAGCCGGATTAGTTATTTCCACTATACTTTTAGTCTTAATTATTACAACTATAGTTAGTTATATGCCAGCTCATAAAATTTCTAAAATGAACCCTACTGACGCTATAAAAGGAAAAATACAATGATACGATTTTTATTAAAAGGATTATTAAGAGACAGGAATCGCAGTTTAATGCCGATTCTTATTGTTACTGCCGGTGTTGCGCTGACTGTATTAATGTTTTGTTATATGACAGGCGTATTGGGCGATATGATTGAGACAACAGCAAATTATTCTTCCGGTCATGTTAAAATGATGACTCGTGCTTACGCCAAAAATAAGGCCCAAGTACCCAACGATCTTGCACTATTAGATGTTAATGATTTATTAACTAAACTGCACCATAACTACCCAACCATGGAATTTGTTCAACGAATAAACCTCGGTGGTTTATTAGATTCTCCTGATAAAAACAGAGAAACAAAAAAACAGGGAATAGTTGCAGGAATAGCTGTTGATTTATTATCAAAAAACAGTAAAGAAATTGACAGGCTAAACATACGTAACTCATTACGCAAAGGACGCTTCCCAAAAAAACCAAACGAAGTACTTCTCAGTGATGAATTTGCCGACAAACTGGAGGTTAAACCCGGAGGTACTGTAACACTAATTACTTCTACAATGTATGGCAGTATGTCAATTCAAAATTTTGTTGTTGCAGGAACCATTGATTTTGGAATGCAAGCGATGGATAGAAGCGGAATGATTGCTGATATTTCGGGAATACAAAATGCTTTAGATATGAATGATGCTTGCGGAGAAATTCTTGGATTTTTAAATTCTCAAAATTATGATGATATACAAGCTATGAATGTTGAACAAACATTCAATAAAAAATATTCTGACGAAGATGATGAATTCTCTCCTGTTATGACAAGATTAAAAAACGAATCTATGATGTCAGACTATTTTGATTACGTTGATAATATTGTTGGCATAATTATTTCTATATTTATTTTTTCCATGTCAATTGTATTGTGGAACACCGGTTTAATTGGAGGTTTAAGAAGATATGGCGAAGTAGGAGTTCGCCTGGCTATTGGAGAAGAAAAAGGTCATATTTATCGTTCAATGATTATGGAATCAATTTTAATCGGAATTATCGGTTCTTTTATTGGAACAATAATTGGACTTGGTTTCTCATACTGGATACAAGAAGTAGGAATTAATGTTGGTGATATTTTGAAAAATTCAAAAATGATGGTGCCAAGTGTTTTCAGGGCAAAAATTACCACTCCTGCTTATTATTTAGGGTTTATTCCCGGATTGTTTTCGATTGTTTTAGGAACCATGCTTTCGGGTATTGGAATATATAAACGTAAGACAGCACAATTATTTAAAGAATTAGATACTTGAAAATTAGGAATTAAGAATTAGGAATTATGTGTTTTTAACTGAAAACTAAAAACTGAAAACTTTTTTAAACTTTAAACTTTTAACTTAAAATGAAACGATTAGCTTTAATACTGTTCCTCATCCCAACAATAATCTGGGCTCAGGAACCAACAGGAAAAGAAATACTGGAAAGAGTTGATAAAAACATGGCTGCCAAAAGCACCATATCAACATCAAAAATGGTAATCCATGGTGCACGGCAAACCCGAACTATTGAAGCAAAATCATGGGGAATGGGCGATAAAAAATCATTCACCGAATATCTTTCTCCGGCAAGAGAGAAAGGTACAAAAATGCTTAAACTCGAAGATGAACTTTGGATTTATTCACCTTCGGCTGATAGAATTATAAAAATTTCAGGGCATATGCTGCGCCAATCATTAATGGGCTCAGACCTGTCTTACGAAGATATGATGGACAACACAGAACTGCTTGAAGATTATGATGCCGGAGTTATTGGTTCTGAAATTGTCGATGACCGAAATTGTTGGATTGTTGAACTTCAGGCTAAAACTGCTGAAGTAAATTATCAAACTCGTAAAATTTGGGTTGACAAAAACCGTTACATCCCTCTGAAAGAGGAGTTATACGCCAAAAGCGGAAAACTCTTGAAAAAAACAGAGTTATTTGATATTACAAAAATGGGTAACCGCTGGTATCCAAAGAAAATTGTATTTAAAGATATGCTTAAAAAAGGAAATGGTACCGAATTTATTATTGATAAAATTGAATTTGATAAAAAAATTGATGCGTATATTTTTACAAAAGCTTCGCTGAAATAAAAATATAAAGTCAATTATTTATTTAGTTCAGCAAAAAATTATGCAGAATTAGATAGTAATAAATGTATTTGTATTAGGTCAAAAACCCATACCGCAAGTTTATCGAAGCGTAACTTGTGGTTTTATTTATTCCCTAAATTCTTTAATAATTTTTTCAGCCAAAAAGCTCGATAGTTTAATATTTGATTCTTGCGTCCAGCCTGCTATGTGTGGGCTGAGTATTACTTTATCGCTGTTAATTAAATTTTTGAATACATCGGGTAAAACCTTTTTATGTAATTCTTCAAACGACGTTTTTTCATATTCAAGAACATCAAGAGCAGCACCTAATATTTTACCGGTGTCTAAATTTTTTACTAAATCATCTGTTTTTACTACTTTGCCTCGTGCTGTATTTATTAAATATATATTTTTTTTAAATTTATTGATAAATTTATTGTTTACCATAAATTTTGTTTCATCTGTTAAAGGAACATGAAGACTTAAAACATCAACTTTCTCAAACAATTCTTCTAAAGTGTTTTCCTTTACATAATCGTCAGAATAATTAGTTTTATATTTATCATAAGCAATAACATTTGCTTCAAACCCTTCTAACCGTTGAGCAAAAGCACCTCCCATATTTCCATACCCGATTATACCTATTGTCTTACCTTTTATCTCAAGTCCTCTGTTTTCTTCTCTTCTCCACATTCCGCTTTTAACTTCATAATTTGCTCTACATAAATTATTAAATAAGCAAAGAAGCATTCCCAAAGCATGCTCGCCAACAGCATCCCTGTTTCCTTCAGGTGAATTATAACATTTAATACCTTTTTGTTCAGCATATTCAACATCTATGCTTTCTAATCCTGCACCAACGCGACCAATAAATTTAAGTTTTGTAGCTTTATCAATAAGTTGTTTGTCGATTTCTATTCTACTCCTTATTATTATACCGTCGTAATTATGTATAATGCTCTCAATCTTATTTCTTGACATTTTTGCCTCCGATACACATTCAAATCCGGCATTTGTCAAAAGTTCAATAAGTGTTGGATGTGTTGTATCAATAAAAAGTACTTTTAATTTATTCATTATTCTTTATGTATTGATAAATTTGCAATTAACTCATTTTCTGATATTTAGATATTTTAATTAACTTTTTCATCAGAAATTAGAAAATAAAAATTTGGTTTTCTTCCGTCCGTCAGCTGATGGATTAAGTTTTATTATATAATCATTCAGATTAAATCTAAAATCATAAATCTAAAATCTAAAATCAAAATTGTCTTTATTCATTCAGATAAACCTTAAATGCAGCTTTATATCCTTTTACTTTATTATTACTGTCATAAAGTTCATATCCCAAAATAATTGATGTAACTCGTTTTTCCATTTTAAAATTTTTCTCATCAAACAACCATTCTTCTTTAAATTGGATTTGTGCAAATCTATCCCTTTTGAACTCATTCTCTTTTTCAATTTTTTTTATTTCATCAATAGTAAAAGGAGTATTTTCATAATAATCATAAGCTGTTATTCGTCCGGCATATATTGCTTTAAATATTATGTCAGTAATTTTTTTCCTGTCAACGTATTTTAAACAGTCTTCTGTCCAATAATCATCCGGATTTGTGTTTTTCAGAACTACACCATATATTATTGTATCTGCAATAACAATATAATTGTCGGGTTTCTTGTTAACAACATTTTCTTGTGAATGCTTTTTTACATCTGTTTTGTTATCATTCCTATCCTGATGTTTACAACTTATTAAAAGCAGTAATAACAAAACTAAAATTTTAGAATTATTAATAAGTAACATTTTTTTTGATTATTAGTGATAAATTTCACAACCTCACAACCTCACAATTTCTCAAATACTATCTATTAAATAACAACCTCTTACCGAGAATGTTATCATTAAATTGTCCATTTTCATAAACAAGATATCCATTAATTAAAGTATGCGAAACTGTTGAATTAAAAGTATAACCTTCAAAAGTTGACCATTTACACTTATATAATATATTGTCTTTTGTAACTTTTGTCTTCTTATTTGGGTCAACTATAATAATATCTGCATAATAGCCTTTTTTCAAATAGCCTCTTTTGTCAACATTAAAAATGTCGGCAGGTGTATGGCACATTTTTTCAACAATTGTTTCTATTGGTAATTTACCTTGAAAATAAAATTCTAACATTGCTTGTAGTGAATGTTGAACCATTGGACCTCCTGACATAGAATTAAAGTACGAGCCTTGTTTTTCGCTAATAGTGTGAGGTGCATGATCGGTTGAAATAATATCAACTTTATTGTTTTTCAGACCATTCAAAAGAGCAGCATTATCTTTTTTTGTCTTAACCGACGGATTCCATCTTATCTTATTACCGAATTTTCCATAATCATCATCATTAAACCATAAATGATGAATACATGCTTCTGTTGTGATAAGTTTGTCTTTTGACGGAATATTATTGTTAAACAACTCTAATTCTTTACCTGTTGATATATGTAAAACATGTAACCTTGCATTATACTTTTTCGCTAAGCTTATTGCTAAAGATGTTGATTTAAAACAAGCTTTTTCACCCCTAATTTTTGTATGATAATTAATAGGGATGTTTTTACCAAATATTTTTTTATACTTTATTACGTTTTGTTCAATAATATCGTTGTCTTCGCAATGAGTGGCAATAAGCATTGGTGATTTTGAAAATATTTGTTCCAGCTTATCATTATCTACCACCATATTGCCGGTTGACGAACCCATAAATATTTTTATCCCACATACATTTTTTGGATTTACATTTATTATTTCATCAATATTATTGTTTGTAGCACCAAGATAAAAGGAATAATTAGATAGTGATTGCTTTGAAGCCAGTAAAAATTTTTGCTCTAAAAGGTCAATTGTCGTAGTAGTGGGAATTGTATTTGGCATTTCCATAAATGAGGAAATTCCTCCGGCAACCGCAGCTCTCGATTCTGTAAATATGTTCGCTTTATGAGTTAAGCCCGGTTCCCTAAAATGTACATGAACATCAATTATTCCGGGTAAGACAAGTTTCCCTTCTGCTCTAATTATTTTTGATTGGTTAATTATATTTTGAGGAACTTCTTCTTTATATATTTGTTCAATTTTCTCACCTTTAATAAGTACACTGCCTCTATACTTTTGACCTTGATTAATAATTATGCCATCTTTAATTAATGTATATTTTCGCATTATTAATTATGATAACTTTTTATAGTTTTTAAATAAACTTAAAAATTTCATTGTTATTACACCCCAAACAGCTTCATTAAATATGCCGCCACTCATTTTTGATGCTCCTTTATTACGTTCAGTAAATATTATTGGAACTTCTTCAATATTAAAACCAAGTTTCCAAGTAATGAATTTCATTTCTATTTGAAAAGCATAACCTTTAAATCTGATTTTATCTAAATCAATTGATTCTAAAACTTTACGAGTATAACATTTAAAACCTGCAGTAGTGTCTTTTATCTTCATGCCTGTAATCAATCTAACATATTTCGATGCAAAATATGACATTATTACTCTATTCATAGGCCAATTTACTACATTCACACCTGAAATATATCTCGAACCAATTGATAGATCTGCACCATTAGAACAAGCATTATACAATTTTATTAAATCTTCGGGATTATGAGAGAAATCAGCATCCATCTCAAAAATGTAATCATAGTTTCTTTGTAAAGCCCATTTAAAACCAGTTATGTATGCAGTTCCAAGTCCTAATTTACCGGCTCTTTCAATTAAAAAAAGTCTATCTGAATATTCTTTTTGTAATGATTTTACAATCTTTTTAGTTCCATCAGGCGAGTTATCATCAACAATTAATATATCGAAAGTTTTGTTTAATGAGAAAACCTTATGAATCATTTCTTTAATATTTTCTTTCTCATTATAAGTAGGTATAATTACTATGCTGTCTTTCACTTTTGTTTACTTTAAATTTAATTAGCAATACACAGCGAAGATAATATTTTTTATTAATAGATAAAAAATAAACTATTTTTTATCACAAAAGATTCAATGTCAATAACTTAAAAAAGAATATTAAAAAAGCGAAAAAAGTTTTGGAAAAGCCGTAGTAGTGATTATCTTTGCAGCCGCAAAAAGGGAGAGGAAAAA
>JAUVJB010000134.1 GCA_030592465.1 Bacteroidota bacterium
ATTGCTAAAGTAAGCTGCCATGGGGGTTTTATTCCACAGGAAGGTATGTTGTCGGCAATGTTTAGAGTAACAAAAAACATTGGAATCAACGACAATGAAAAAAGAGATATAAGGCACCATAAAGCCCATTTCTCACCATTTCTAAAAGGTTTTGCTGTAATAATAAATGCTGTAACCCCAACCGAAACAAAACAAGCACCCGATACTTTCATTAAGGCAAGCATTAGTTTTATAATATGAGGATTAAAATTGTTTATTTGTGTTTTATCCATATTTAAGAAAGCATAATGATAACTCATTATATCGTTTCTGAAAAGGTACATTAACCCATAGGCTATTGCTATTAATGATAAAAAGTAAAAAATGTAAATTGATATTTTTTGTTTGATATTTCTTTTTAAAAGCATAATTTTTTTTTATAAATTTATAAAAAATTATTTTATATACAAAAAACTAATAAAAATAATAATTAAATAGTATGTGTTATGTAGATATACATTGTCATTCAACGTTAAAACCTTTTGGTAAATGTTTTAATCAAAATAATGACATAAGCAAAAAAAATAGTATTTGGTACTATGACCCACCAACATTTGATGATAAATTGGTTGAATACATGTTGGGATTTGCCCGTTATTCTCAATCAAATTTTACGGCATCGGCTTTTGGTAATGTTTTTATACTTGGAGTTTCACTTTATGCACCGGAAGTTGCTTTTTTTAATAATAAATTAGGTAATGGTAAAATTTCGAGTGATTTGGAAAATTATATTACTCTTTTTGGCGAACAACGAATAAAAGAAATTGACAGTGGTAATTATAATTATTTTAATGATATTGAATCTCAAAATAAATTTTTAACACAACTTAATAATGTTAAAGTCAAAATTAAAAGGAAACAATATAAATATGTAATAACAAAGTCCTACACTGATATTATTAATGCTTTAAATGATAAATCGTGTATTACGATAGTTGTTGTCCCCAACATTGAAGGAGGTCATGCTTTTGGTTGTGGTAAAGACCCAATTAATTATCACACGCCTGAAAACATTATTATTCAGAATGTTAAAGCAATAAAAAATTGGAATTTTAAACCTTTTTATATTACACTGGCACATCATTTTTATAATGAGTTAGCAGGACACTCAAAAAGCATTCCATCACCTGTTAATATGGTTATTGACCAATCGTATGGAATAGGAACAGGAATTACTAAAATTGGCAGAAAGGTAATTCATGAATTACTTGATAATACTAATGGAAATAGAATATTAATTGATGTTAAACATTTGAGTATTATGGCAAGAAAAGAGTATTATGAAATACTCGACAAGCATTATGCCGATGAAAATATTCCCATTATTTTTAGTCATGGTGGTGTAAATGGCTTAGAATCGTATGATGAACCAAATAAAAAATCATCAAAATCACTTTTTAATGAATGGTATATTAATTTGTTTGATGATGAAGTTATAAGAATTGCCAAATCCCAAGGAATTATTGGCTTAAATTTCGACCAGCGAATAATGTCGAGTAAAGAAGAGATGAAGAAAGCACGAGGTAATTTAACCGGCAAAAAAATGCTCATGAGTTGGAGTAAATTAATATGGAATAATATTCAATATATTGCTGAGTTACTTGATAAGCAGGGGCTTAATGCTTGGAATAGTGTATGTATCGGTTCTGATTTTGATGGAATA
Source organism: Bacteroidota bacterium (assembly GCA_030592465.1). Lineage (GTDB taxonomy): Bacteria > Bacteroidota > Bacteroidia > Bacteroidales > B39-G9 > B39-G9. Next base: position 1,703 of record JAUVJB010000134.1, read on the forward strand.
ATAAACCCGATTAATGGTTTTTGGACAGAAGAAGAAATGCCATTGTTTAAAGAATACTTAAAAAAACATGTATCAAATTATTTGGAAACAGCAAAATTAAGTAAGAAAAACAAACTTGGGGCTGATGAAATAGTTTCTAAAGTAATGAAGAACAATGCAATGACTTTTTTCAAAAGCAATTTTATATAATGTTGTTGACTTTATTAAACCTTTATGAGTGATTTTTTTTAAAAAGTATATTTTTTTTATACATTTGCTTTCGTTTTTAAATCATTAAAATGCAACCCTCAAATATAATAGAACACTCTGGAATAGTTGAAAGCATTGAAAATAATGTTGTTAAAGTAAATATTCTGAGTGCTTCAGCTTGTTCGTCATGCCATGCAAAAGGGTCTTGCGGGGTTTCTGAAACGGAAAATAAAATAGTTGAAATATTTAATCCTGAAGATAAGTTTTCAGTAGGCGAAAAAGTAAATATAATAGGAGAGGAGTCGTTAGGATTTAAGGCTCTTTTCTATGCCTATCTATTGCCATTTATTTTAATTATTTCAACTTTAATTATTGCATCATTTTTCACAAGCAGTGAAGCAATAATAGGTTTATTATCACTTATTGTGTTAATACCTTATTATATTGGTTTGTCATTTTATAAAGGAAAAATGAGAAAAATTTTTACTTTTAAATTAAAAAAGATATAAATGTTCACAATTAAAGATAAGTTGTATAAATGGTTAAATGGTTATATGTCAATAAATAGAGCATATTTCAATTAATTAATAAAAATAGCAATTTAACAATATAACAATTTTGCAATAATTAAATAGAAGTATGCAGAATCATTTTTTTGATAATTTTAAGCAGTGTGTGAACAGTTATAAATAATTTTATAATTTTTGTAATTTTTTCAACTATATTTAATTAATAATACTAATACACAAATAATAAATAAATAAGTATGACAATTTTAGTTACAATTATTACATTAGTTTCGATTGGGGTTATTGCTGCTGTAATTTTATATCTCGTAGCACAGAAATTTAAAGTTTTTGAAAATCCTAAAATTGATGAAGTTGAAGAAGCTTTGCCGGGAGCAAACTGTGGTGGTTGTGGTTTTCCCGGATGTAGAGGGATGGCAGAAGCCTTAGTAAATAGTGATGATATTTCAACATTATTCTGCCCTGTGGGAGGAAACGAAACTATGGCAGAGGTTGCAAAAATTCTCGGTAAAGAAGTTACTGCTAAAGAACCTATGGTTGCTGTTGTTAGATGTAACGGCAATTTTGAAAATCGTAAGAGAACAAACCAATACGATGGCACTGCAACATGTGTTATGGCTGCAAGTCTTTACAGTGGTGATACAGCTTGTGAATTCGGATGTCTCGGTCTCGGTGATTGTGTTGAAGTATGTAATTTCGATGCAATTCACATGGATATAACAACCGGTTTACCTGTTGTTGACCAAGACAATTGTACTGCTTGTGGTGCTTGCGTTGAGGCTTGCCCTAAAGATATTATTGAGCTTAGACGAAAAGGACCAAAAAACAGAAGAATTTTTGTTTCTTGTGTAAATAAAGATAAAGGTGCAGTTGCAATGAAGGCTTGTAAAACTGCTTGTATTGGCTGTGGCAAGTGTTTTAAAGTGTGTGCTTTTGATGCAATTACAATTGAAAATAATTTAGCATATATAGACCACGAAAAATGTAAATTGTGTCGAAAATGCGTTGCTGTTTGCCCTACGGGAGCTATTCATGAAATAAATTTTCCTGTAAAAAAAGCAGTTGTTAAGTCTGACGAAAAAAAACAAACAGAAGAAACTCATATAAATACAGATAAAACTGTTAATAAATGAATTGTTTAAATGTTCAAATTGTTAAATTGTTTTATTGTTCAATTGTTGAAATATAGAAAAAATAGCAATTGAGCAATAGAACAATAGAACAATAGAATTATATTTTAGATTTAAATTGTGAACGATTACATATAATTATAGGAGGTATATAAGTGTTAAAAACATTTTTAAAAGGCGGTGTTCATCCTGCTGCTAATAAATTATCAGCAGATAAGACAATAGAGATATTACCACTGCCTAAAATAGTTGTAATTCCAATATCACAACATATTGGAGCACCTGCAAAAGTACTTGTTACGAAAGGTGATAAAGTAAAAGTAGGACAGAGGATTGCCGAGAGTGGTGGTTTTGTTTCAGCTAATATTCATTCATCTGTTTCAGGTACTGTTTTTAAAATCGACAATGTTATTGATACAAGTGGTTATAAAAAACCATGTGTTATTATTAACGTTGAAGGTGATGAGTGGGATGAAAATATTGATAAATCTAAAGAGTTAAAAAAAGATTTTACTTTAAGTTCTGAAGAGATAATCAAAAAAATTAACGAAGCCGGTATTGTTGGATTAGGTGGTGCAACATTCCCTTCTCATGTTAAACTTTCAATTCCAAAAGGGAAAAAAGCCGAGGTTTTAATTATTAATGGTGTAGAGTGTGAACCGTATCTTACTGCCGACCATCGTTTAATGTTAGAAAAAGGCGAAGAGATATTAGTAGGAACCAAAATTTTAATGAAAGCTTTGAATGTTGATAAAGCATTTATCGGCATTGAGAATAATAAGCCTGATGCTATTAATTATTTCATAGAGCTTGTTAAAAATTTTGAAGGTATTCAAGTTGTTCCTTTAAAAGTGAAATATCCTCAAGGTGGCGAAAAACAACTTATTAAAGCTGTAACAAAAAGAGAAGTACCATCAGGAGGCTTACCTATTGATGTTGGTGCTGTTGTTCATAATGTAGGTACTGCATTTGCTGTTTATGAAGCAATTCAAAAAAATAAACCATTGTTTGAGAGAGTGGTTACAGTAACAGGGAAATCAGTAAAAACCCCTTTGAATTTATTGGTTAGAATTGGCACATCAACTATTGATTTAATCAATATTGCCGGTGGTGTACCTGAAAATACAGGGAAGATTGTTAGCGGTGGTCCTATGATGGGAAAAGCTATTGTGAATACAGATGTACCTATCACAAAAGGTTCGTCAGGTGTATTGCTTTTTGAAGAAAAAGAATCAAAACGACAAGAATCTCAAAATTGTATCAGGTGCGGTAAATGTGTATCAGTTTGTCCAATGGGAATTGAACCGTATTTATTAATGAACCTTGTTGAAAACGAAATGTGGGATGAGGTTGAAAAATATCATGCTTTAGACTGTATTGAATGTGGTTCTTGTATGTTCACTTGTCCGTCGCAACGTCCATTACTCGATTATATCAGATTAGGAAAATCAACAGTTAATAATATTAAAAGATCACGAAAAAAATAAATAATGAATAGACTAATTACAATTTCACAATCGCCACACGTGTCAGGAGATTTTACAGTAAAAAAAATAATGTATAGTGTAATAATTGCATTACTTCCTGCACTGGCAGTTTCAATTTATTATTTTGGGTTAGATGCTGTGCGTGTTACTCTTATAGCAGTTGCATCAGCAGTATTTTTTGAATATATAATCCAAAAATTTTTGATTAAAGGGAAACAAACCATTACCGATGGTTCGGCAATTATTACCGGAGTGCTTCTTGCTTTTAACGTACCAAGCAATTTGCCAATTTGGATGATTGTTATAGGTGCATTAGTTGCAATTGGAGTTGGTAAAATGTCGTTTGGCGGATTAGGTAAAAATCCATTTAATCCTGCTCTGGTAGGACGAGTATTTTTATTAATATCTTTTCCTGTTGATATGACAATTTGGCCCACCAATCGTTTTGCATTATTAGCAAATCCTGATGCTGTTACAGGGGCAACACCTCTTGCAATATTAAAGGAAGGTGTTAAAAATGGCGAAAAAGTTACCGACTTATTATCTCAAGTTCCTCCATATTTAGATATGTTTTTTGGAAACACAGGAGGCTCACTCGGTGAAATATCTGCTTTTGCATTGATTATTGGTTTGATATATATGTTGATGAAAAAAGTTATTACCTGGCATATTCCTGTTACTATGTTGGGAACAATATTTATCTTTTCAGCGATTCTTAATTTTGCGAATCCTGAAAAATTTGCAGATCCTGTATTTCATATATTAACAGGAGGTGTGATGTTAGGAGCAATATTTATGGCTACTGATATGGTAACATCGCCAATGTCGAAAAAGGGAATGATTATTTTTGCAGCAGGTATTGGTATAATTACAATTATTATTCGAAATTTTGGCGCATATCCCGAAGGTGTTTCATTTGCAATACTAATTATGAATGCCTTTGTGCCTTTAATTAATAAATATTTTAAACCAAAATTATTCGGGGAAAAAGGGTAAATAATCAATAATCAATAGACAATAATCAATAATAAATAATAAAAGGTATGGCTAAGAAAATATCTTCATTAAGAAATATGGTGTTCTCTTTATTTGTAATAACTCTGGCTGCATCAGCTGCACTTGGGTATATTTATGAGTTAACAAAAACGCCAATTGCAGAAATGAATCTGAAAAAGAAATTACAGGCAATTAAAGATGTAGTTCCCGATTTCAACAATAACCCAAGTGCAGATATGTATAAAATCCCAACTTATGATGGTACAGATAGTTTAGAATGTTATCCTGCCAAAAAAGATAAAGAATTAGTTGGTACTGCAATAAAAACATATACAAAAAATGGTTTTGGAGGATTAGTTTGGTTAATGGTTGGTTTCAAAGCTGATGGTACGATAAACGATATTTCGATACTAGAACAAAATGAAACACCGGGTCTCGGTACAAAGATGACTACTCCGGAATTTAAAAATCAATTTAACGGGAAAAATCCCGAACAATATAAGTTGTCGGTTAAAAAAGACGGTGGAGATGTTGATGCTATAACAGCAGCTACAATTAGCTCACGTGCATTTTGTGATGCTGTTAAAAGAGCATACGAATCATATAAAAATAAAGGAGGAAATAAATAATGAATCAATGGAAAAATTTTACTAAAGGTTTCATAAAAGAAAATCCTGTTTTTGTTCTTTTACTCGGGATGTGTCCTACACTCGGAGTAACTTCTTCTGCAATAAACGGACTCGGTATGGGATTAGCTACTGCATTTGTATTGGTTATGTCCAATATAGTTATTGCATTAATTAAAAATTTTATACCTGATAAAGTTAGAATACCGGCATTTATTGTTGTTATTGCGTCGTTTGTAACAATTGTTCAAATGGTACTTCAGGCTTATCTCCCTGCATTGTATGCTCAGTTAGGAATATTTATCCCACTTATTGTTGTTAACTGTATAATTTTGGGAAGAGCCGAAGCTTTTGCTTCTAAAAATGGTGTATGGTCTTCAATACTTGACGGCTTAGGAATGGGTCTTGGTTTTTCTTTAGCACTTACAGTTTTAGGTGCTATTCGTGAGATGCTTGGAGCTGGTGCAATTTTCGGCTTTAAATTTATACCGGCAAATGCCGATGGTATATTGTTATTTATTTTAGCACCCGGGGCTTTTATTGTTTTAGGCTATTTAATTGCTATTGTAAATAAAATTAAGAAAGAAGCATAATTATTAAAATAATTTAAAATATTTTATCATGAGTTATATTATAATTATTATTTCAGCAATATTTGTTCATAATATTGTTTTATCTCAATTCCTTGGTATTTGTCCATTTCTTGGTGTTTCTAAAAAAATATCAACTTCAGTTGGAATGTCCGGTGCAATTATGTTTGTAATGACATTAGCAACTATTGTTACTTACTTATTGCAATATTTTGTTTTAAATCCTCTTCATATTGAGTTTATGCAAACAATAACATTTATTCTCGTTATTGCAGGATTAGTTCAAATGGTTGAGATTATATTAAAAAAAGTCAGTCCTGCATTATATCAGGCTCTTGGTATATTTTTGCCATTAATCACAACAAACTGTGCTGTGCTTGGTGTGGCAATTTTAGTTATACAAAAAGATTTTAACTTGATGGAGGGTGTAGTTTATGCAATTGCTACTTCAATAGGTTACGGACTTGCATTAATCACTTTTGCGGGTATTCGTGAGCATCTCGATTTAGTTAGCGTCCCAAAAGGAATGAAAGGCACTCCGATTGCTTTGATTGTTGCTGGTATTATGGCAATGGCATTTATGGGATTTACAGGTATTGTATAGGTTATTTATACTATAAACGGTTTAATTCTAACATAAAAGACCTTCCATAGTCTGAAAGACATGGAAGAGTCGAGGTCATTAATAGTCATTAAATAATCATCATTGATTGTCAATAAACAACAAAATAACAGCGAAGCGTAATGACAACTGAATGACGGCGAAGCCAAATGACGGAGCAAACCCAAAATCCATTAATTTTATTTATATAGTGCTTGAACGAAAACTCATAGAAATATAAGTGTTTGATAAGAAAACGTCAAGAACAAGGCTTGCGAAGTCTTAAAAATCAGGAGTTTACTAAAGTAAATGACTGATTTTTAAGACGAGTATAAC
>JAUVJB010000306.1 GCA_030592465.1 Bacteroidota bacterium
ATATGTTAAAATTATAATTATTTTGTAGTGTATAAATTAGCTCAAATTATTACGAAGCAGAGTATATTATAAAGTCATTACAAACAACATTATTGTAGGCACTCGTTACAAACGAGCACCAGCTAAGGTCTATTCATTTTTTTTTAATTATTTTATCATATCAATAAAATCATCTTCGGTTATTATTGGGATTCCTAATTTTTTCACTTTAGTTAGTTTTGAAGGACCAATTTTATCGCCTGCCAGCAAAAAATCAGTGTTTTTTGAAATTGAGCTTACATTTTTACCGCCGTTTTCTTCAATCAGGAGCTTAAGCTCATCGCGAGAATGATTTTTAAAAGTGCCGGAGATTATTATTGATAATCCTTTAAGTTTGTCGGAGGCTTTATTTTGTTCTTCTTCAAAAATTTTAAATTGCAAACCTTTATTCTTCAATCGTTCAATTAGCTTGTAGTTAATTTCATTATTAAAAAATTTTATTATACTCTCGGCTATCTTCTCTCCTATTTCTTCTACATTAATAAGTCGCTCAAAGCCTGCATTTTCAATATTATCAATTGAATTAAAATTTTTAGATAGTGTTTTAGCAACTGTTTCACCAACAAACCGAATTCCGAGAGCATAAAGAACTTTTTGAAATGGCACTTTTTTACTTTCTTCTATACTTTTAATGATATTTGAAGCCGACTTTTGTCCCATCCTCTCAAGAGGGATTAATTGTTCGATTTTTAAATCGTATAAATCTGCAACATTATTAATAAGCTTATTTTTAAAAAGCAAGTCAATGGTTTCTTGTCCCAAACTATCTATATTCATTGCCTTACGACTGATAAAATGTTCAATTTTACCCTTTATCTGCGGTGGACAGCCAAACTCATTTGGGCAGAAATGATGTGCTTCTCCTTCGCTTCTTATAAGGTTAGTGCCACATTCAGGACATTTATCAATATAAATTAAAGGTTTGCTGTCTTTTTTTCTTTTGCTCCGGTCAATTCCAACTATCTTGGGTATTATTTCACCGCCTTTTTCAACAAAAACAGTATCGTTAATTCTAATATTTAGATTTTTAATAATATCGGCATTATGCAAACTTGCACGTTTAACAATTGTTCCACCTAATTGAACAGGCTCTAAATTTGCAACAGGTGTAATCACCCCCGTTCTTCCTACCTGATAATCAATTGAATACAATTTTATTGAAACTCTCTCTGCTTTAAACTTATAAGCAATTGCCCAACGAGGTGATTTTGCTGTAAACCCTAATTTTTCTTGTTGTTCTATTGAGTTTACTTTTATCACAATACCATCAATATCATAATCGAGATTTTGACGTTCTTTGTCCCAATATTCAATAAATTCGGTTATTTCTTCAATATTATTGCATAATTTAAAATTTTCAGAAATTTTCAATCCCCATTTTTTGGCACTTTGAAGGTTGTCGTAATGATTATCAAATTTTAAATCATCACCCAAAACATAATACAAATAACAATCTAAGGGACGTCTTGCAACAATTGACGACTTTTGAATTTTTAAAGAGCCTGATGCTGCATTTCTCGGGTTTGCAAAAGGCGCTTCACCAATTTCAATTCGCTCCTCGTTTAAACGATTAAATGCTTTGAGAGGAATAATTATCTCACCTCTCACCTCTAATTCATCAGGATAGTCGTTTCCATGCAATTGTAAAGGTATGCTTTTAATAGTTTTAACATTTGAGGTAACATCATCGCCCATAACGCCATCACCACGTGTTACTGCATGATGTAATTTGCCGTTAATATAAGTTAAACTGATTGAAGTGCCATCGAATTTAAGTTCACAAACATATTCAAAATTATCGCCAATAGTTTTTCTCACACGATTATCAAAATCAATAATCTCTTGTTTTGAGTAAGTATTGCCTAACGACAACATTTGGTATTTATGTCGTATCTGTTTGAATTCAACATTTATATCATTGCCAACACGCTGGCTTGGTGAGTTAACATCGAAAAAATCGGGATTTTCATTCTCGAGTTTAATAAGCTCATTTATAAGCATATCATAATCATAATCGCTTATTGTTGGTTGCGATTTTACATAATAATTGTAATTATGTTTATTTAGCTCTTTCCTTAAATAATTAATTCTGTTTTGTATATTTTGTTTTGTCATTTTCCGGAATTTCTGTAAAAAAAATAATTATACAAATTTATTAAAAGCAATTTAAAAAAATCAATAATTTTATTTTTTTAAATTAGCAACGCCATTTATGGCGTTGTGTATTGTTATCAAAATTATTGGGTTTTAACCCAAATTTTATTGTTGGCTAAAGCCATTTCAAATTTTTGTGTTTATTTCAACGGCATAAATGCCGTTGCTAATTATTATTGCATTTATTCAATGGAATATTTACCATTGATAATTATTGATGTGTTGGTAAACCCATCTCGCGATTGTTGCTTTGCATTGATTTTACACGATAACCAACCGATATTATTACATCAAGATTATAATAATTGGTATTGTATGACTTACCATCTTGGGCAGGATGTCGGAATTTCCGACACACTGAACTTTCTTCTAATTCCCTTTCTTTAAAAACATTGCTAATATGTTCTGTAATAGTAGTTCTACCTTTATTAAAAAAAGTTGACATTTGTGCCTATGTAAGCCAAACAGTTTCATTTTGAAAGCGAACATCAAGTTTTGTTTCTCCGCTTTTGGTTTTATAAATTACTATTTGTGATTTGTTTTCTTCCATACTGTAAAATTACTTTTATATTAGTTTAAAAGTATATTTCCTATTTTTTTTCTTACTTGTTTTGGAGCTTCTTTTGTTTTGTCTTTTAGATGTTAAATCGTTTCACTAAATTAACTTAAGCAAATTGCTATAAACCC
>JAUVJB010000257.1 GCA_030592465.1 Bacteroidota bacterium
AGAAAAAAATAATTTTGAAATACTTTTTACTTTAGCCTTTAAACAATAAACAATATTAAACTTTAGCCTTTATAACCATTAATTATTGAGAACTTACTTTATTATCTTAGGATAACAAGTTTGCTAAATTTATTTGCAGTTTTCCCATTATCGGAACGTACTTTTACTCTGTAAATATACACACCTCTTGCTATCTTGTCTCCATATTCGTCTAATCCATCCCATGGAATTGGATTTATTCTGTAACCATCTGACATGCTTTGTGTTTCGATTGTTTTTATAATTTTCCCGGTAACTGTAAAAATTTGGACGATGATATCTAAATCTGCATAAGCTTGGTTGTGCTCAATTAAAAATGAAGTTGATGTAGTGAAAGGATTTGGATAATTATAAACATGCTCTAATACCAAATTTTCAGATTTTGCAACATTAAACTCAATATAACTTTCAGATGAGTTATTATAAATATCCCAAACTTTAAGTTTTATTTTATGATGACCTTCATCTAAATTTGAAAATGGATATTCTATTTTACCTTTTTGATAACTGTCAACATCGGCTTGGTAATAGTCGTTTAAAATTATTTGTTGGTTTTGATTATCATCTAAAACAGCGGTGATGTCGTGTCCAATTCCATTTCCTACTGTATTAATTCCTGTTGAATCAGAAACAATAGCAAGTAGTTTCGGTTTTTCATCGGTTATGCCGTTAAAAACAAAATTACTATCATTCATGTAAATATTTATTTTAGGACCAATATTATCAATAAAAGCAGTGTCTGTTGAACCACCAATAATAATATCATTTGAGAAACCTGCTGCGTCAATATCTGAATTATATGCATAATAGCTTATTTTACCATTACCAAAATTATATGAAATGTCTTTTGGAACAATAAAACTAAAAGTGAAATTTCCATTATTTACGCTTGCTTTTCCTTTATAAAGAATATTTTTTTGTTCAGTATAATTTAAAGGAGTAGCACCATCGTTACTAAGTGTTGTTTTATTAACAGGTTTGTCTAAAATTGTTGGTGTTATTAATCCGGTAAAGTCGGTAAGTTTATTACCGGTATCATCTTGAATAAAGCCTTGAATAGTAACTTTGCTTAGGGCATTTAAGGTGTCAGCACTTTGAGTAACAGGTTTGTCGTTAATTTTAGATGTAACAACCTCATATTGAGGAACTGCAAGTTTTAGTGCAGGATCACCAAGAAGAGTGAAGTTGCGTTTGTTTGTTGAAGCTTCAGAACCGGTATTTAATTTTGTAAGTCTGACAATATCACCGAGTCGTAAATCTTTATTAAAAACACAATTAATAAAATTTTTATTTAATTCGTAGTTAGGACCACTACTAACCACACGGGAAGTTGTTAACAAGGCTATACCACCGCCATTAGGATTTAAAAAAATAAGTTCACCAATTGAAGTTCGTCCATAATCATCAAATCGTCCACCCTCACAGGTTGCAGTCATAAATAAAGGTAAATGATTGAAATTAGTCCACGATACAACATCATTAACTGCAATAACTTCTTCGTGTGTAAAAATTTTAGGATTTCCATGTCCAATATAATCAACAATTAAAGCACCATTTTTCATTTTATTGTTAATAGCCTTATTAACATCAGGGTATCGTTGTCCGAGAGGAGTTGAAATCTGAGAATAAGCATCGAGATAAATTTTATCAATATTAAATGAAGGATGGTTTGAAGAAATTGTTTTTGATAATTGATCAGCATCAAACATGTGTTCAGACTGATTACCATCAGCATCATCGGCAATAAAGCAAATAGAGTTACGCCAATCGCCGAGAGTTTCTACATTAATATAATTTTTTATTTTATTAACAACAGCCTGAGCTTCGTCATCTGTTTGAACAGGCAATCTGCCAACACCAATATCTACTGCCCCTATTGAGCCCCCTTCATCATTATCTAACATTGCATAAAAGTCATCGGTAACAAATGATTGAGTTGTCGAGAGTGATTCTTCAGATTGATATGTTAAAATGTAATTTGAGTTTTCAGCACTCTGCGACTTGTTGTTATATGAGCCATCGCCAAATAATAAAAGATATTTCGGCATTTGGTCTTGAGTTGATGCTCTGTCGTAAAACATTTTAACAAAATCTCTAATTGCACAAACATCAGGATTCCCTGATGAAAATTCGTTATAAACCTGCTCGGTTGTTATCATTAATACTTTTAGTTTATCATTATTTCTGTGTAAATCAGCAAGTTCATCAGCATAAGATTTAAAGTCAGGATGAGTAACAATTATTAAATCGTAAAAGTTTAAGGCATGTAAATTTTGATTTTCAATTTTACCAACATCATCACCTTGAGTAATTGGTGAATACATCTCATCGCCGGTAAAGGCAATAAATTCACGTAATGTATCGGTTGAAACCTTAAAATTTAATTTGTTATTTGAATATTGTGTTGATATTTGTTTTATGTTTGAGATGTTTGATACATCCCATATTTTAGTGTTTTGTGCAGCATTTGAGAGAGTAAATTGTGAAATATTTCCGGAACCGATAGAAATAATATCACGAAAATTCATTTGACTTCCATTCATAGAGAGATGCTGACGTACATTTAACAGAAAATAGTCTAACCAACCTCTTGAAGAGCTTGCAGAACCGAAAAATTTTATGCCAATATTCAAATTTTGATTTGGATTAGAGAAAAAACTGGTCGAAGAATTATCAGCAGCGGCAGGATGATGAGATCCTCCTGTATTAAATCCTGCAATCGATATAGTTTGTATATCAATATTATCAGCAGTTAATTTAAAGTAACTGTCAGGGTATAAATTAGAAGAAAAAGCAGCTACATGAGTTTTAATTTTTACAGGCTCTGAAACATCACGATTTGGAAACAGGAGCGAAAAATTATATGATGTTTGGTTATTAAACGTCTCTCCAAACCAGATACGTCCCGAACGAACTAAATTTGTATCATTTTCTTCGTGAAAAGCATAATCATCATAAGAATTTACATTATTTGTAATACTGGCCGAAGGAACGGTTTCAATAGTTATTTTTTTACCATAACCTAAATCGGAAGTAAGAAAATAGTAGGCATAGTCAGAATACATGTTTAACGATTGAGTGAAAATTTGCTCTATTTCGTTGTATTTCCATTCTATTGGACCTTTTGCATAAAATAATATATAATCACCTTGATTAAAAATTCCATCGCTGCCTTTTTCCATATCAATAGGATTTTCAACTAAATCATCAAAACGAAAATCACTATTCTTAATGGGTAGCATATCTCCGCCATTTCCATAAACTCGAATATTCTCAGGATTGGAAATTCCAATATTAATTAAATCATTATAAGTGAGTTTGTACATTCCTGTTTTGTCAATTTTTATTTTGAACCAATTGCTTGAACTTAAAACAGAATTTTGTTTATATGATTTAAGTTCGATTGATTTTTTAACTTCTTGTTTCTCAATAATAGTTATTGTGAAATTTTGTAATTTTTCTAATTTATTGTTTAATGGGTTTTTAATTACCGGAATAAAATTTACATATAAATAAGGTGTTTTTCTTTCATATTTTATTTGATAATTAATTTTTATATGATTTTGAATGTTTTTATTGATTTTAATGTTTTTAAGCTCATCACTATTAAAATATAAGTAATTTGTATTATTAATATTAATATTTACATCGGTTGTGTTATTGTTTAGTTTTATACGTTCAAAATAATATGGTAACAGTGAAGATAAATCGTTGTAAACAGCATCTTTAAAACTTAACATCTCAGAATAATCTTTATCAAAATTATTTGTAATATTAGCATGCCATTTTATTTTTCTATTAAAAGATTGTTGTTGTGCAATAATGTTAGTATTTAACAGGTAAAATATAGTAAATAAAAAGAGTGAGAATTTGCTTATTTTCATTTATTTATATTTTTGTATTCAATTGATATTTAATTGTTTGTCCAAAGATTACACATAGTTTGTCCACTAATTACACGGATTTACACGGATTTTTCTATAATTAGTGTTTGCACGAAAACGCTCATATTGTCATTTCGACTAAAAGGAGAAATCTCATAACATAGTGTATATAAGTTG
>JAUVJB010000003.1 GCA_030592465.1 Bacteroidota bacterium
GGTTTAAGTTACAAACTTAAACCATTGTTAATTTTTTATGTTAAAATGTTTTTAAATATGATAAAGGTCATTGGCTAAATGAAATGAAAATAATATTTTTACACAATCATAAAAACAAGATAAATAACAAAATTATATTATGTATAAAATAAATAAACATCCTATTCTAAATATTAAACCCAACGAAAAAGTTACCTTTTTATATAATGATAAAGAAATAGTCGGTGAAAAAGGTAAAACTATTGCAGCAGCTTTACATCAAGCAGGATATCCTATTCATAGCCATAGTTTACAAAACCGTGAACGAAGCCTTCAATGTGGTATCGGGAAATGTGGAGCTTGTGAAATGTTAGTCGACGGACAAATAAAACGTATTTGTATCACTAATGTTGATGGAGTAAAAAAAGTTGCCGAGATACCAAAAGATTATCGTCCTGATATTGTTGAATATAAGAAAGACGAGTCAATAAATGTTTATAAAACAACAGTTGCTATCATTGGTGCAGGACCTGCAGGTTTAGCTTGTCGCGAAGAATTAAACAAACACAAGGTAAATAATATTGTTATTGATAACAATAATGAAATTGGCGGACAGTTTAATATGCAGACCCATCAATTTTTCTTTTTTGAAAAAGAAAAAAAATTCGGTGGAATGCGTGGCTTTAATATTGCAAAAACTCTTGCAGGTGAAAATAAAGAGAATATCCTGCTCAACTCTACTGTTTGGGATATTTTGGAAAACGGACGACTTGCTGTTAAAAATATTAAAACAGAAGAAATTTTTTACATCGATGCCGAACACCTCGTTGTTACTACAGGTGCATTACCATTTATGCCAAATTTCGAAAACGACGATTTACCCGGAGTATATACTGCAGCAGTTTTTCAAAAAATGATGAACCAAGAATTCACTCTTCTTGGCAAAAAAGTTCTAACTGTTGGAGCCGGTAATATTGGTTATCTTACTTCATATCAAGCAATGCAAGCCGGAGCGAAAGTTAAAGTAATTATTGAAGCAATGTCTAACGAAGGAGGATTCCCTGTTCAAGCTAACAGAATTCGTCGTCTCGGCATTCCTATTATGCTCTCAAAAATTCTTGTTAAAGCAATACCAAATGAAGAACATACAGGTGTTACAGGTGCAGTAATTGCCGACTGTAAAGACTTTAAACCTGTTCCCGGTACAGAAAAAATTATTCACGATATCGATGTAATAAATATTTGCACAGGACTAATTCCTGATGATACTCTTCTTATTAAAGGAAAAGAAATATTTGGCAGAAAATGCTATGGTGCCGGCGATGCAATAAGAATTGGAGAAGGCACAAGTGCTGTTCTTAGAGGTAAACAAACTGCTTTTGACATTCTTCAGGAAATGAATATTCAATTTGATTATGAAGAATATCTTAAAGTATCAAAAGAATACATTGATTCTCAACAACATCCTGTTAAAATTATTGAACAAGCTGTATTCCCTGCAAAAGAAAGAAGAGAAAAACCTTTTGTTATTGCTGATTGTAAATATGGTTTTGCTTGTAATCCATGTGCTTTTTCATGCCCTCATGGTGCTATTTCAAAATCATCATCAAACTCAGTGCCAAAAATTGATTACGACAAATGTATTGGATGTATGCAATGTGTTACCTTATGTCCGGGTCTTGCAATTTTTGGTTATAACCCGAAAAAAGACTGGTTATTTTTCCCTGTTGAATATGAAGTTGAAGAAAATGCCGAAGTTTATTTAGTAAATAATGATGGCAAAAAAATTGGACAAGGAATTATCGAAAAAATTGTTCTTAAACCAAATAAAACTAATCTTGCACGTGTTAAATCTTTAGATATTCATGGTGAAGATATTTTTGAAGCAAGAGGCTTTATTGTTAAAGAAAACTATCCTGAACTAATTGAAGAGGATAATTTAAAAGAAATTGAAGGTAAACAATTTATTTGTTTTTGTGAAGATGTAACCTTAGATCAAATTTTGGAAGTTGTTGGAGACAGGAAATTTATTTCTGTTGACGAGCTAAAACACACAACACGTCTTGGCATGGGTGCATGTAGAGGTAAAAGATGTATTAAACGTGCCCGTACAGCTCTATCTGGTTATGGCGTTAGCATTATTGATGAAGCTACTCCTCGCGGACCAATGTCTAATCAAGTTGAAATGGGTGAGCTTTATCCTCGCACAAAACACGAAAAAATTATTATTCCAAACAAAAATCAGACAAAAATTATTGAGATTGCAGCTTTAGTTGCAGGCGGTGGTATTGGTGGCAGCTCTGTTTTCAGATATATAGCTGAAGCAGGATTAAAACCTGTTTTAATAAACTATGGCAGAGGCTCATCATGGAGAAATATTGCAGGTGGTCGTCCCGGTTTTAGTGTACCCGAACTTGCTGATATAGCAGCTCATAATAATGAATTATTTAAAGAACTTCAAAAACATCATAATATAAATCTCAAACCAATAAATTACGTTACTTTTGCACACGATAAAGCGACTTATGATGCACTTGAACTATCAAAAGCATGGTCTGATTCACACACTGTTGCTCATAGAGATTTCCAAAAAGAAATTGCTCCGGGATTTAATAAAAATTTAAAAACATATCAGTCAGCTCTTATTACAAAAGATTGCTGGCAGGCAACTCCCGGACTAACCATTGAAGCAATTAGAAATATTGGTAAAGAAAATGGCGGTGAAATACTCGAAGATTGCAAGTTAATTGATATTGAAAAACAAGGCGACACTTACAAAATATTAGTTAAAAACCACAAAAACGAATATATTGAATATCAAACAAACGTATTTGTTAATGCTTTAGGTCAAAATGCTAACGAATTTTGTAAAAAAGTCGACCTTAACTTAGGATTATATCCTGTTAAACATCAAGCATTTATCACTAAAAGATTACCTTTCTTGGGAGTAAACGGACGAGCATTAGATATGTTGATCGACCGACGAGTTTATAAAGGATTTTCTGCTGTTTATGGTCAACAACTACAAGAAACAGGTCAAATCATTGGTTGCGCCTCTCCTGCTGTTGACGGGTTACAAGCAGGTAAAAATCTTAAAATAAATGATAGAGATTTTCTCGAAATAGTTTCCGAAGTATTTATCGACTGGTTACCTGAACTTTCTTCAGTTGGTTTTCAAGCTACTTGGTCAGGTTATTATGTTGAACCTAAAATGATTATTGACCCTGAACAAGGATTATTTATTGGTTTACGTGGACATGGTTTTATGTTAGGCCAATATCTTGCTAAAATTTATGTTGATAAATTAATGGGTAAACAAGTACCTGATTATTTAGACAGACTTAAAATTGAAGGCGATGGATTAGAAGAAACATCATTTAAATAATACACAACAATTATCAAAAACAAAAGGCTGTAATTTTTTTTACAGCCTTTTTTATTTTGCAAGATTTCAATTAATTAAATTTGACATATCTTTATATCATTTCTGATGCATAAAAAAACTCCAAACTTGCAATACGCTACAAATCAATTAGTTAAAAATTATTTTAAAATCTTCTCAATTAAAATTAAACCTTTTTCATTTTTTTACGTCAAACAAAGTGTAAATCAAAAAATTATTATGAATCACACATTTCAAAAAAATACAAAAATTTTTATTAGGGTATTTTAAAATATGTGTGTATTAACTATGTAAAGCTCATAAAACTAAAAAACAATTTTTAACATTAACTTAAATTTAATAATTATGAAAACAAAAATTTATTTATTAGCAGCAGTTTTAACATTTGGATTTTTCTTTTTAAGCTCATGTAAAAAAGATAAAATCGACAGCGACACTACTTCAAGTGAAGATAATTCACTTGCAGAAAACATGTTTGAAGACGTTTTTAAAGTTGTAGATGAAACTTTAAAATCTAACGATTTAGACGATAATAAAAGTTATGTTTTTAATTATAACTATGGAGACTGTGCAACTGTAACAATTTCTCCCTTTGGTCATGGTGTTTTCCCAAAAACCATAACAGTTGATTTTGGTGACTCTAATTGTGAGGGCAATGACGGTGTTTTTCGTCGCGGTAAAATTATTACTACAATAACTGACTATTACCGTAATGACGATTGTGTAATAACTACAACTCTCGATAACTACTATGTTAACGATTACAAAGTTGAAGGTACAAAAACAGTAACCAATCAAGGACGAAACGATGCCGGTCATTTGCATTACACAATCGAAGTTACCGATGCAACAATTACCTCACCGGAAGGCGAAGAAATTACATGGCAATCAAACAGAACAAGAGAATGGATAGAAGGTGAAGAAACTACTGTTTTAACCGACGGATTAGCAGGTATTTTAGATGATGTTTATTCAATCACAGGCAGCTCAAGCGGTGTTAATCGTTTTGGAAAATCTTACACTATTACAATTACTAAAGCACTAAGAGTAGAGGCTGATTGTTTCTGGATTAGCGAAGGAACAATTGAAATTGCTCCGGAAGATAGAAAAATCAGAACCCTTGACTATGGCGATGGCACATGCGACAATAACGCTACTGTTACTATAGATGGCAAGACTTATAATATTATTTTAAGAGGTAGAAGAAGATAATCTGTAAATATATATCATTTTAAAGTCCGAAGTTAATTTCTTCGGACTTTTTTATTACAAATTTTCATTGGCAAATCTGAATATGAGTCAATTAGATTTATACACAACAAATTTGAATATATCTTTATTAATTATTACTTTTAAATTAATAAATGAGTCTGATCCGAAAACTATCCGCCAGCTGGCGGATTAGCCGACTATCGGTTTTGTAATAGACTGACGTACAGATTTATAGCATTTAGTCTTCCGCCCGCCGGTTGGCGAGTTAACCGCTTATCAGCTTTTCGGAGCGGACTCATTATTATAATTTTTTTGTAAAAACTGATAGACAATATTTATCAAATAACCGTCAAATAATACCTGCAAGACATAGGCACAAGCGAGACACTTGCGATATTTGGATAATATATTGTATAGCCCTAAAAATAGATTTTCCAAATCTTAAAGATTTTGAAAATCAAAAATTCAAATTTGCCGAGAATAAAATTTTGTTAAAAAAAGTATTAGTCTCGGGTTTATAATAACAACCTATTCCAAACTCAAGGGGGATAAGAAACCGGAAAATATGAAGGTCTGAAGTTAATTCAATGCCGGTTGACTTATAATAATTAATTTTTGAATTAAGTTTTCCTTGTGCATAGTCGTAAAATAAAGCAAGTTTAACTCTTTTAATATAAGCTAAAAACGACAAATCATAATCAGGGTATAATACAGGGAATTTATAAGTAAATGCAACTGAATATAATTCATCATCAAATTGATTATAATAACCTCGCGGATAAGCAATTAAATCAGAGTATCGGAAAAAATTTGTAGTTTTTTTCTGAAAAGCTCCATAAATCCTCAAACCATGATGATTAAACAGTCCAGGGAAATAACACACTGAAGCAACGGAAAAAATTGAGCTGCTGTCTTTATTATCAAAAGAGGTATTTCTGTAATTCAAATTTAATGTTTGTCCCCATTTAGGGTAAATATCTTTTTTCGACGTTTTAATAATATTGTATGAATATAAACCATAGCTCAAACCATTAAACGTATGTCGGTGATAATCATCTGATTCATGAGGAAAATTTTTAAAATAATCATACTTAACCAAAGGCTGTAATCTTCTGTAATATTTTCCTCTTGAAATATTTAAAGGCAGATTAACTCCTGCACTAATACTTAAATCATCAACAATAATAGTATTTAGATTATCGTCAAGGTCGAGTTTCTGACCATACTTTAATTTTGTGTCAATTACCGGAAAAAAACCTTTATAAATAACCCCAAGATGATAATGACCAAGTGTTTGATTAGATTCATAACTATAACCAAAATCAATAAAAGCTGTGCTCAATTTATTTTGCGACAATATTGAAAGACCCGGACTGAGTTCAAAATTATCAAAATTAATAAACACAGGTGCCCAACTGTGAACATTTCTTATATTTTCAAATCTGCTGAATTTTTTAATTTCAAAGTTAATATCTTCATCATGATTGAAATCAATTGCGCCATTTTCGTGCTTTGAGATATACTTATACAACTTAATTGAATTGTTTTTCACCTTATCAACAGGTATCCATTTTGATGTATCAACTTTAATAACAGCAATATCTTTACCTTGAGCAGTATAATCCGAATAAATTATCTTATCATTATCTTCCGAAACATTTGGTGAGGAAGCCCCATATTGTGATGATGTTACCTGAAAAATATTTTTTGATAAAGTATCAACAGCATAAATATTATCAATTCCCGAATATGCTGCTGAAAACAATATATAATTTTTAAAAAATATTGGTTTTGAAATCTCATCGTATGAAAATTTTGTTAAATATCTTACCGAAGAATTTAATGTATTCACAGTAGCTATACACTTACCTTTATTGCTTAACAAGACACAAACAAGTATCTCATTATTGTTATTCCACGCCGGCGTGATAATAAAATTATTTTGAGCCAGTTTTATTTCTTTTATTATTTTATCAGATATTAAATCAATAACCACAATTGAATACTCATTTTGAGCAGTAACTTTTACAGCAGCAATTTTTTCGGCCTTAGGTGAAATTACAGGAGAAAAAAGTCTTGTTTTTCTACTAATTATTTTTTGTTGTTTAGTATTAATGTTATATGATTTTATTTCAGAATATGTTTTATTACTCCATCTTAAATCATTTTTAATTTCAGCCCAAACAATAATATTTTTGGCAGACGATAAATCTTTATTAATTTTTATACCCGGAGTAAACAACAGCCTTTCATTACCTTTTCTATCAATGCTAACAAAGGTTTTAATATTATCAAGACTTGTCTTCTCTGCAATTATTACACTATCGTTAATAAAATTAGGGCAATCATAATTTATATACTTATTTTTTTTATTTTTATTAGCTACACTAAAATCGGAAAAAGTCAATTCGTTCTGTTGTTCACGCCAAAAACTTTCAAGCTCAATTAAATTTTGATTGTAAAATTTTTTATAATTATATCCTGTAGTTTTTTTAATACTTAAAGGAAACGGGTTTACTAAAAATGGGCGTTTGGCAACATTATCGAGAGCCTTACTCCAAATCTGTGTACCATATTTTCTTCTTGAATTTGCAACAATCTGATATCCAAGCTTATAATAATTTGGCACAAAATCCTTATAAGAACCAAAAACAGCTTTTCGATAAGAATAAATACCTTTTGATAAAACCTGAGATTTTAATTCCTTTTCGAAAGAAGGTAATCTGCCACGACCTGAATTACTTAAAGCTGTCTCTGTGCAAACAGCATCACCTTCAAGAAACCATCGAGGCACATACAATCCAATTACTGCACCAATAGCTTGTTGCCCAAATATATGATACAGAAATTTCGAAAACCCATGATTTAATTTATCAATTTGTACCACATGGCGAAACTCGTGAGTTGCAAGCTGGTCAATCCAATCTTGAGCATAAATATCTTGCGGAGGACATGTAAAAATCTGCATTCCTTTGGGTGCCCAAGCAACCTGACCATTCGACAAAACAGATTGATTATGAACAATTACAGGTATTTTTTTGGGTTTATTATTTAATGTAAAACTACCACGGTTATACAAATGCTGTAGTGAATTTGCTAATTGCTGTGCTTGTTTATCAGAATTTTCAGGAAAAATTATTTGAAAATTATCAGTATTAATCTGATACCACTTTAGCTTAAATGGGTCTTGTCCTGTATCGTAATATTGTGCTAATAAAATTTTATTACTGAGAAGTAAGACAATAAAGAAGAAAACTAATATTATTCTTTTAAATTTATTGTAAAGAGACATTATCGTAGGTTATTCATAAATTCCTGATTATTAATAATATATCTAATATGAGAGGCGATTCCGACTTCTCCTTGTTGATCAAAAGCAGAAACTTGAAAAAATATTTTCTTTCCTTCAACTTTTGTGATAACTGATTTACATAAAATTTTTTGACCCGGCAACGATGCCTTTTTATGTTTCACATTAATTTCAATTCCCACAGTTGAGAAACCATCAGGGAGTAACTCTTCAACGCTTGAGTATGCAGTATGTTCCATTAACGAAACTAAAGAAGGAGTTGAAAATACTTTAGATAGACCTGAACCAAAAACATCTGCAGTATCTTTGTCTGTTACAATTTTGAATAGTTCGTTTTTAATACCCTTTTTTATGTTAAAATTCATAAAAAAAAATTATTACTTGTAACTTTTGTCTATAAAAAAACGTTATACTAAAAAGTTAATAAATAGTTGTTTAAATAAATATTAAAGTCAAACTGACAGGTTAACCTATCAGTTTGACTTTTTTATTTAATATCAAGGTATTTGCCGGTATGTTCAATTAAATTATTAAGAAAAAGAATATTTAGCACAAAATTCTCATCATCATTATAATAAAGAGTAACAAAACTTTCACCTTTTTCAATTGTCCAGATTCGCTTTAAATCTTTCCTTAAAAAATCAATTTTATCTTGATTACTCCATTCACCTTTGCCTTCATCATCTTTCCCGTAAAGATCAAAAATTTGTTCAACGACTGACTTAACATTATCAATATCAACAATATTATCTTTAGATAGTAATTTAACATTAATAGGATTACTGCCTGTAATATTATGTTTATCAAAAAAAACTCTAAATTGCACTGTATCAAAAGCATTTAGCTCTGTCCAAGGAAGTTTTTTTTCATATACTATCATAAAAGTTTCTTCAGTTTCTTTACTGTCAACTTCTTCATAGTCACCATAAAAGAAAGTAGTAAGATCATAGGTAAATAAATCTAAAATAGTTCTTTCTTTATTTTCAGAATCAAATAGATCCATAATTTTTAATTTTTTTTAACGTGTAAATTTATAAAATTAAATTAGATTTTCAATTTATTTCTTAAAACTATTTTGATTTTTTTTATACAAGACAAAAATATCAGATAATTAAAATCTGCACGAAAACTATGTAGCATGTACTATATTTAAAATAGATAGAAATTTGTTAAATGGTTAAAACTTGTCCGACTGCCGGCGGATTATTAAGTCGTGTTAGAATATTGCGTAATTTTAATTGACTTAAATTCAATCATTTGTAGAGTCTGATAGACTAGTATCGTGTCAATTTAATTATGAAACATCCTATTGTTTTATGGCTATCAGTCAGCTGACTGATGGTTTTATTGTTAAATTGTTGTCGCAATATAACAATTTAGCCATCCAACCATAAAGCCATATAGCCATTTAACCATTATCATATCTGGAAACCATTCCATACAATTATGTTTCGAAATTAAATTGTCAAGATACTAGATTCTATACTATGCACATAATTTTTTATACTTTCATGTTGTAATTATTCATATTTCCACAATTTTATAAAACACAACCAATTGTTATAATAATTGTCCTTATATTTTAGCAGTAACCATTTAACCATTCAACAATTTAACAATATATTTACCCTGTTGAATAAGCTTTATTACAATAATTCCGATTGTTCGAGATATTTTTTTTTACAGACACTAATTATCTATTATCTTTTTAAATTATACTTATCCATAATAACAGCACAAGTAGCATCACCGGTAATATTTAAAGCTGTTCTTATCATATCGAAAACTCTGTCTAATGCGTATAACAATGGCAAACCAATAATAGGAATATCAGCTGCAATTAAAACAGCAACAACGAGAAGAGTAGGTCCGGGAACACCTGCTTGTCCTATTGAGCCAATAGTTGCAGTAATAATTATGGCAACATATTGAGCTGTGCCAAGATGAATGCCAAACATTTGAGCAAAAAATACAGCCACAAGTGCATAATATATAGCATTCCCATCCATGTTTATTGTTGCGCCAAGAGGAAGTACAAACGAAGTTGTTTCTTTAGATACACCTAATTTTGTTTCACATATCTCCATGTTTACAGGCAGAGTAGCCATTGATGAAGCTGTTGAAAATGCAACAATCTGTGCTTGCCACATTTTTGAAAAAAACTTTTTTATCGATATTTTTGAAAAAAACTTTAAAGCAATTGGATAGAAAATCAATCCATGAATTAAGATAGCCGCTACATATACAATAAACAACTTCATAACAATACTAAGAATATCATAACCAAAAGTCCCAATTGAATCTGCCATTAAACCAAAAACACCCAAAGGTGCCGTGTACATAACGATTTTAATCATCCAAATTAATGCTTCTATTAAATAATTACATCCGTTAATAAGATAATCGCTTTTACTTTTGGGTAATGTTGAAATACCAATACCAAGGAATAAACAAAAAAATAAAATTCGTAAAATATTACCTTTAGCAAGAGCTTCAATGGGGTTTGTAGGTATTACTGATATAATTATTTCCCAAAAACTTGGTTGTATAACGCTTGTAGATGTTTGAGTAGAAAACATCTCTTTCACAGTATTGATATCAAGACCAATGCCCGGCTTAAAAATTTCGCCCATTACAAGTCCAATAATTACAGCTACTGCGGTTGTAAGTATATAATAAAAAAATGTACCAACTCCCATCTTGCCGGCAGATTTTGTTGCCCCTAACGATGCCGCTCCTGAAATAATTGATATTGCAACTAACGGGATTACCAACATTTTAATTAAACTAATGAAAATGCTTCCTAAAGGTGCAAAAATTGAAGCTTTTGGTCCCATAACCATACCTACTGCAATACCAATAACCATTGCAATTATAATTTGGACACCTAAATTTTTTATTAATTTTTTAAGTTTTTTTGGCATGTTGAAATGTTATTAAATTTCTAAAACACAGATCTTTCGGTTTTATAATTCACAGCTCTTTCGTTTATTTAGACTTTCGGGTTACAAATCCGAAAGAGCAAGTAAGCACTAATTAAAGATATTCACAAAAAAAATACCTGAAATTGTATAAAAATACAATATTCAGGTATATTTATATTTTATAAAATCAATTTTAAAAAATTGTATTATCCTTCACAAAAATAAAATAAAAATTTTCAGGTTTATAAAATGGTTGTTGGAAAATAACTTTCTTTTTAAAATCATCAGGGCATATTCTTTCTTTTGATTTTTCTCCTCTAAACTCTTTTTTATACATATTTGTAACTTTTGAAACCCAAAATGTATTATCTACGGTTTGAAAACTTGAAAAGTCAGGATTAAAATCATAAGTAATAAAATTTCTAAATCGGAAAGGACTGCTTTTTTTAGTGTAAATTAAAAATGGAGTATTTTTGTTACTAATTTTATTCAGCTCACAGTACTCAAATCGGTTATCCATAATAAATAACTGATTAATTTCAATATAACTTTGAGGAGGTATCTCATACATTCTCAGCATTTTAGTTTTATACGACACTTCAGTACCTTGTTTTATTTTTTTTTCTGTTCGGGAAACAAATCTTGTTTCAATTTTTTCATCAGTTGAATAATAATTAAAACTTTTTTGATTAACAATTAAATGGCATCTGTTAAGATCAACAAACATTGGTTTTTCAGTTTTATTAAAAATGGTAAAATACATTCGTCCTGCTTCATCCCAAAAATTATAACTAACTTTTAAATTATCATTCTCAAAAATATAGCTGTTCTCACTCTCTGCCACATCACTTGAACTTGTTTCAATAACTTGATAAACTTTTTTTGTACATGAACTTAGTAAAAAAACTATAAGTAACATATAAATTATATTTTTCATATCTATTTATTTAAAAATTAATACCTTAAATATCTAATAACAAAAGTACATAAAAATAATAAATATATTGAATTTTAAGAAAATATTTTTTTGATTAGAATAACTTTCCAAAAGATTAAATACATCTATGAGTTTACTAAGAAAAGTCAAAAAAAAGCTGTCATTGCGAAGGATTAATCGCTGAAGCATCGGGAAAGCAATCGTAAATTCTCAATAATTAATGGTTACAAATATAAAATTGCCACAAATTCACAGTCCGCCGGCCGGCGGATAGCAATGACATTCTACTTGTTTTAGTAGTAAACTCATCTATGAATCCGCACCGAAAATATATGAGTGGTTAACCCACCAACCGGAGGGCGGAAACCTAAGAATTATAAATCTGTATATCAGTCTGTTACAGAATTGGCAATTGAATAAAAATTAATAATTCTAATTTTCGAACTATTCTCAATCAATGGAAATATTTAGAAAAAAATTTTAAATGATACTTAAAAAGACTATTTTTGAGAAAAATTTATAATATTTTATTAGAAGAGCTAATATATAGTGCTTGAACAAAAACTCTGTAATCTGCACTATTATTGATATTGCATAATAAAAACTATCCGCCAGCTGGCGGATAGTTAAATTGTTTTATTGTTAAATTGTTGAAATACAAGTAATATGGGGAATAGCAATTTAACAATTTAACCATTTAGCAATATATTCAAACTGTGAAATAAGCTATATTGCAATAATATTCGATAGTTTAGAGTTTTCTTTCACACACTATATAGGTATTAAATAAATATAAAATAATAAATATATGAAAAGAGATAATGTTGTTTTTGATATAATCAAAAAAGAGCAAGCACGTCAGTTAAATGGTATAGAACTTATTGCTTCAGAAAATTTTGTTAGTCAACAAGTGTTAGAGGCAATGGGCTCATGCATGACAAATAAATATGCGGAAGGCTATCCGGGCCATAGATACTATGGGGGATGTCAATTTGTTGATGAAACAGAGCAATTAGCTATTGACCGATTAAACCAATTATTTAATGCTGAATATTCTAATGTACAACCACATTCAGGAGCACAAGCAAACATGGCAGTGTTTATGACTGTTTTAAAACCGGGTGATACATTTATGGGACTTAATTTATCTCACGGTGGTCATTTATCACATGGTTCTCCTGTTAATGCATCAGGAATATTATATCATCCTGTAGCTTATGGAGTTAGAGAAGAAACAGGTCGTGTTGACTATGACATGATGGAAAAAATAGCAATAGAAAATAAACCTAAATTAATTGTTGGTGGTGCTTCAGCATATTCACGTGAATGGGATTATAAACGTATGCGTGAAATAGCAGATAAAGTTGGAGCTTTATTAATGATTGATATAGCACACCCTGCAGGTTTAATTGCTGCCAATCTATTAAACAATCCGTTAAAATATGCTCATATTGTTACATCAACAACTCACAAAACATTAAGAGGCCCGCGTGGTGGTATTATTTTGATGGGTAAAGATTTTGAAAATCCTTGGGGAAAAACTACAAAAAAAGGCAAAGTAAGAATGATGTCTTCACTTTTAAATTCTGCTGTATTCCCGGGAGTACAAGGTGGACCTTTAGAACATGTTATTGCATCTAAAGCTGTTTCTTTTGGCGAAGCATTAACTCCTGAATTTGTTGAATATCAAACTCAGGTAAAAAAGAATGCAGCGGTAATGGCTCAAGCATTTATGGATAAAGGTTACAAAGTTATTTCAGGCGGTACAGATAATCATTCAATGTTAATTGATTTACGTACTAAAGTGCCCGACATTACAGGCAAACTCGTTGAAAACACTCTTGTGCAAGCAGATATTACTGTTAATAAAAATATGGTTCCTTTTGACAGCCGTTCTCCTTTCCAAACTTCAGGTTTACGTGTCGGAACACCTGCTATTACTACAAGGGGTTTAAAAGAAAATCGAATGGGATTAATTGTTGAATTAATCGACGATGTTATTACTCACATTGAAGATGAAAAAATGATTAATTCTGTTAAAGAAAAAGTTAATAATTTGATGAAAGATTTCCCAATATTTGCTTACTAACAAATTATTACAAACAAATTTTAAAGGGGTAAAAAAATATTATTTTTATACCCCTTATTTTTTTATCTTTAAACCAAATTAATAATTTTTAATTGGGTTGCATCTGTAAAGTAAAGCTCTGACAATTTGAGATTTATAATTTTAGATTTTAATCCGGATGTTTAATTAATTTTTTGATATTGATTATTAGTTGGGATAAAAATTCATACTGTGAAATATGAAGCAAAATTTTATTAAACAGGGTAAATCTAAAATCATAAATCATAAATCTAAAATTTTTACTATTACAATCAACTTTACGGAAGCACAGTAATTATGGAATGGTATGTAATAATTGGAATAATAGCAATAGGGTTTTTAGCCGGATTTGTTAATACAATAGCAGCAGGAGGCTCTTTTATTTCATTGTCTTTTTTAATTTTTATTGGATTGCCTGCAAATGTTGCTAATGGAACAAACCGTATTGCGTTATTTTTTCAAAACATTGTTGCTACACGTTCATTTAAACGTCAAAAAGCTTTAAATTTAAAACAAGGGCTATGGTTTTCTATTCCTGTTGTTATTGGTTCGGTTGTTGGTGCACAATTTGCTGTTTCAATTGATGAAAAAATCTTACAAAAAATAATTGGGGCATTACTCGTTGTTATGTTCTTTTTCATTTTATATAAACCCGACAAATGGGTAAAAGGACAAGCCGGATTAGTTCAAGCGAAACCTAACTTAATCCAAATAATTATCTCATTTTTTATTGGTATTTACGGGGGATTTATACAAGCCGGAGTTGGTTTCTTTTTATTAGCAGGACTGGTTCTCGGTGCAGGCTTTGATTTAGTGAAAGCTAATGCTCTAAAAGTTTTTATCATTCTGCTTTACACTCCATTTGCTATAAGCATATTTATTTTTAACAGTCAAATAAATTATAAAATTGGTTTAATTCTCGCTTTAGGAAACATGGGCGGGGCTGTTGTAGCATCAAGATTTGCCACAAAAAAAGGTACAAAATTCGTAAGATATATTTTACTCGTTGTCTTACTTCTCGCCTCGATTAAATTATTAGGATTAATCGAAATTTTTGAAAAATTATTTTTGTAAGAATATAATTCTCAATCTCGGCACATTCCATTATTGCCACAATTTATCGTTTCACTTAAACCTATTGTAATTTTTGGAGCGAACAATCAATAATTCATAATTCATTCCTCTGTGTACTCTGTGTTTTACCTTTCATGCAATGTTGCAAAGCTAACCTTAAACTTTAAACCTCAAACTTTAAACTTAACTCCTTACTGTAAAATAAAATGATAAGTAATTGTACCTTTTTGATAAGTAGGTGCATTATGTTTTACATCGAATTTGGCTTTTAAAGCAGCTTTTTGTGCAGCATTTAATAATGTAGCATCAAGAATTGTAGAGCCTTTTATTCCGGGATTGGCTTTTACCACATTTCCATCTTGGTCAACAGTTACCTCAACAACAACAATACCTGATAATTGAAGATTATATTCGGGTTTAGGTAAAAAACGGGGATTACGACCTTTTAAACTAAATGAAATTCCTTTATTGCCTAATCCATTGCCTTTACCACGATTCTTTGAATCAACAGAGCCGTTTTCACTTCCCTGATTTCCTTTTCCCGAAGTTACACCTTCACTCTGACTCGTATTTGCATTTTCATTCTTTCCTGAAGAAAAGGCATCTTTTATTCTATTATTGATAATATTTTGCTGTTCATCTTGTTCCTTTTTCTTTTGTAATTCCTCTTCTTCTTTACGCTTCTGTTTTTCTAAAAATCTTTGTCTTTCTAATTCCTTTTCTTTTAATCTTTTTTTCTTTTCCGATTCTCTCTTTTTATTTTCAATAGCTGCAGCATCTTCATAATCCTGATTTAAAACTTCCTCACCTTTTTCTTGGGATTTTTCTACTGCTTGAGGTTTTACTTCTTCAGATTTAACCTCTTGCGTTTTTTTTATGTTTTTTTGTGGTTCTATTAATCCTGCACCATTCTCTTCAGTTCCGAAATTCACTAAAATTCCTTCTTCACCCGGCAGAGGTAATTGCGTATGAAATCCAAAATACAATAAGATAACAACAACAATAGTAAAAAAAATTATTGTTCCAATTATACCATATTTATGTTTTTGAAAAAGATCCATTTATTTATCTCTCCGGACTTGTTGCAAGTATTAATTTATACCTGTTATTTTTAGCAATGTTCATTACTTTAACAACTTTTTCAATAGGAACAGTTCTTTCAGCATGCAATGCAATATAAATATTAGTATCGTTTCCTAATCGTCTTTGCAATTCTTTTTCAAGGTCTAAAACATTAACTTGCTCATTTTCAATATAATATTTAAAATCTTTTGTGATTGAAACAGTTGTTAATGGTTTAGCCGAAGTTTGATTATTGCTTCTTGGCAACAATAATTTTAAAGCATTAGGAGATATTAATGTTGATGTAATCATAAAAAATATTAGAAGCAAAAACACAATATCTGTCATTGACGACATATTAAAACTTGCACTAACCTTATTTCGTCTATGTAAAGCCATTAAATATTTATTTAGTATTTTTAATAAAACTCTTTATTAGTCATTATGGTTCTATTTTTGACTATTTTTTGTAACTTCTCAAAATGCAATGGTAAAACAATTGTAACCATTCACAACTTAACTTTAAACTTCAAACTCTAAACTCTAAACTTCAAACATTAAACATTACTTTTAACACTGTCAGGAGCTTCGCACTCTGACAGGTTTCGTAAACATTAAACCCTAAACTTTAAACTAATTAACCGGTTCGTTCAATAAATCCATAAACTCAGTAGTGCGAGCTTCTAAAAGCGAAACAACTTTATCTACTCTTGCTACTAAAATATTATAAGCAAAATAAGCAATAATGCCAACAATTAAACCGGCCACAGTAGTTACCATTGCTTGATATATACCACCGGATAGTTGAGAAAAATCAATATTATTGCCTGCGTTTGCCATTCGATAAAACGCCTGAATCATTCCCATAACCGTTCCAAGAAACCCAATCATAGGGGCTCCGCCGGAAACGGTTGCCATAGTAGGTAATCCTCTTTCTAATTTTGAAATTTCCAAGTTCCCGACATTTTCAATTGCAGCATTAATATCGTTCAATGGACGACCAATACGGCGAATACCTTTCTCAATCATACGAGAAAGAGGAGTATTTGTTGCCTGACATAACGAAATAGCAGCATCAGTTTTACCATCATGAATATAATCTTTAATTTGATTCATGAAATTTCTTTCTTCGGCAGATGCTTTCTTAATAGCATAGTAACGCTCAAAAAAAATATAAACTGCAATAATTGCGAGAATAAGAATAGGTATCATAACCCACCCGCCTTTAACAGCTAAATCGAAAAAAGAAAGGGTCATTTGATTTGATTTTTCTGTGGCATCTGCAACATTTTCAACTACTTTAATTTGTAACAGATTAGATAAAAATAAACTATTCATAAAAAAATAATTTTCTTGTAACTTATAAAATATAAAAACGAAACAATATACTAAAATATTTTATCTTGTTTAAAAATATAAAATTATATTTTTAAAATAGTAGACTCATGCAACGGCAAGGTTAATCAATAAGCAAAAACAAACTAATAGCTTTTATATCTGCTTGTACTAATTTAAAAGTATCCACTTAAAAAAGATGTTTAAAAAAATGTTTAAAAAAGATATTAAAATATAAAATTTACATAGATTTGTCAATTAATAAACCAACGTTAATAATTTTTAACAATATTATTGATTAATCGCCAATATTTAAAACTTGATAATATGCAAAGCAAACTTGATGAATTAACAAAAAAAATATATTCAGAGGGAGTTTCAAAAGCTAATGATGATGCCAAAGAAATAATTAATAAAGCAACGGAAGAAGCTGAAGAAACAATTAAAAAATCGAAAAAAGAAGCTGCCAAAATAATTGATGATGCCAAAAAACAATCTGATGAAATAAAGCATAATATTGAATCAGAAATGAGATTATCTGTAAATCAAACTATAAGCTCTATTAAACAACAAATTACAAATCTTATTTCTTTAAAAGCTGTTAAAGAAACTTTAGGTAAAGACTTAAAAGACAAAGATTTTATTAAAGAAATAATTTTAAAAATTGTTGAGAACTGGAATCCTGCAGGCACAGAAAGCATAGACCTTAATTTATTACTTCCTGAAAAAGACAGAGATAATCTTGGCAAATATTTTCGGTCTAAAGAAATTGATTTACTTAAAACAAATTTGAGTGTTTCGTTTAGTGAAGACATGACTTCAGGTTTTACAATAGGTCCAAAAGATAATAGTTTCGTGCTAAGTTTTACAGAAGAAGATTTTGAGAATTTCTTTAAAGCCTATTTACGCCCAAGAACATCTAAATTACTTTTTAATAAAGAAAAATAAATTATGCAAAACAATTATTACTGCTTAATAGCAGGCTTGCCTGAAATTATTATTGAGCAAAATAAATTGTCTTTTTCTCTATCTGATTTTAAATTAGAATTAAAAAATATTCTATATAAGAAAGATTATAAACTTATAGAATATCTCTTTTTGACTTATGATAATAATAATGTTCTAAACTTATTATTAAAAAATGATAAACCTTTTGGAAAATCAGGTAATTTTTCTCAAGCAGATATAGAGTCGGCAATAGAAAACCCTTATGAACATCCATTGCCTGTATTTTATTTTAATACTTTTATTATTAATTATAAAAACGAAACAAAATTAAACCCAAACCTATCCTGGGAAAATCAAATAACAGAACTATACTATAATTATCTTGTAAAAATCAAAAATCCGTTTTTAAAAGACTGGTTTCAGCTTGAACTTAATCTTAATAATATTATCACAGCATTTAATTGCAAAAAACATAATATTCCTTTTGATAAAGAATTAATTGGTGATAATAAAATTGCAGAACATATTAAAACCGGCAAATCTAAATCAAAAGATTTTGGTCTATCTGATACTTTTGACGACATATCATACATCCACGATATATTCCGAATTTTAGATAACAATAATCTGAATTTATCTGACAGGAAAAAAAATATTGACCTTTTGAAATGGAAATATTTAGACGAAAAAATAACTTTTAAATATTTTTCAATTGAAGTAATTATCAGTTATGTTATTAAATTAAGAATAACAGAAAAATGGATTAAGCTGGATAAAAAAACAGGTGAAGAGATGTTTAATAAATTATTAAAAGATTTGGAGACAAGTTTTGAGTTTCCGGAGGAATTTAGTTTAAATTATGGCAAAAAATAAATTAACAACAGGAAAAGTTCAAAGTATTATTTCAAACTTACTTATTGTTGAGGCAGATGGACCTGTTTCACAAAATGAAATTTGTTACATTAATCTCTCAGGCGTAAAATTAATGGCTGAGGTTATAAAAATTAATGGCAATAATGCTTATGTTCAAGTTTTTGAAAGCACAAGAGGATTAAAAATTGGTAATTCTGTTGAATTTACCGGTCACATGCTTGAAGTTACATTAGGACCCGGTATCTTATCTAAAAACTTTGACGGACTACAAAACGATTTAGATAAAATGGAAGGTGTTTTCCTTAAAAGAGGTGATTATACCAATCCTTTGGAAGATGACAAACTATGGGAATTTAAACCTCTTGCAAAAGCAGGCGATAAAGTTGCAGCAGGCGATTGGATTGGTGAGGTTAAAGAAAACTGGATACATCATAAAACTATGGTACCTTTTAAATTTACCGGCTCATTTACCATTAAAAGCATTGTTTCTGAAGGCAAGTACACAATTAATGACACAATTGCTGTTTTATCTAATGAAAAAAATGAAGATATTCCGGTTGCAATGGCACAAAAATGGCCTGTAAGAATTCCTATAAGAAATTATAAATCTAAACCTCGTCCGTTTAAGCTTATGGAAACAGGTGTAAGAACAATGGATATTTTAAATCCCATTGTTGAAGGTGGTACAGGTTTTATCCCCGGACCTTTTGGCAGCGGAAAAACGGTATTGCAACACGCTTTAGCAAAACAGGCTGAAGCTGACCTAATTGTTGTCGCTGCTTGTGGTGAACGTGCTAATGAAGTTGTCGAAATTTTTAAAGAATATCCTGAATTAGACGACCCAAGAACAGGGAGAAAATTAATGGAAAGAACAACTATTATTGCAAACACATCTAACATGCCGGTTGCTGCCCGTGAAGCCTCTGTTTATACTGCAATGACAATAAGTGAATATTATCGTGCAATGGGACTTAAGGTTCTGTTATTAGCAGACTCTACCTCACGTTGGGCACAGGCTTTAAGAGAAATGTCAAACAGAATGGAAGAACTGCCAGGACCTGATGCTTTCCCAATGGACCTTTCAGCCATTATATCAAGTTTCTATGCCAGAGCAGGTTATGTATATCTTAATAATGGCAAAACCGGTTCAGTAACATTTATCGGAACTGTATCACCTGCCGGTGGTAACCTTAAAGAACCTGTTACAGAATCTACTAAAAAAGCAGCACGTTGTTTCTATGGTTTATCTCAACAAAGAGCTGACAGTAAAAGATATCCTGCCATTGACCCTATTGACAGTTATTCTAAATATCTTGAATACACCGAATTTAAAGAATATATTAATAAAAATTTCTCTTCCGACTGGATTGAAAATGTTTTATACACCAAAAACATACTACTTAGAGGTAAAGAAGCTTATGAGCAAATAAATATTCTTGGTGACGATGGTGTTCCAATAAACTATCACTTAAATTTTTGGAAATCAGAAGTTATTGATTTTGTAATACTTCAACAAGATGCTTTTGATGAGGTTGACGCTTCAACTCCTATCGAACGTCAAAAATATATGCTTAAATCAATAATTAATATTTGTAAAAACGATTATAAATTTGATTCTTTTGAAGAGGTTAATCCTTACTTTAAAAAAATTATTAACTTTTATAAACAAATGAATTATTCTGAATTTCAATCAGATAAATTTAATGGGTTTAAAAAAGAATTAAATGCTACTATTGAAGAAAGGAAAATCGCATAATGGAAACACAAGCATTTCAAAAAATATATACAAAAATTACTCAGGTAACAAAAGCCACATGTTCGTTATCTGCACCCGGTATTAGTTACGAAGAATTAGCTGTGATCAACGGCAGATTAGCACAAGTTGTTAAAATTAACAAAGACATTGTTACTCTTCAGGTATTTTCGGGCACAGAGGGTATTCCTACTAATGCAGAAGTTATTTTTATGGGTAAACCTCCTACATTAAAAGTTAGTGACGAACTATCAGGAAGAATATTCAATGCTTATGGAAAACCTATTGACGGTATGCCTGATATTCAAGGTGAAGAACGTGAGATTGGAAGCCCATCTGTGAACCCTGTTAGGAGAGAACAACCCTCTGAACTTATTGCTACAGGTATTGCGGGTATTGACCTTAACAATACTATTGTTACAGGACAAAAAATACCTTTTTTTGCCGACCCCGACCAACCTTTTAATCAGGTTATGGCTATGGTTGCACTTAGAGCTCAGGCAGACAGAATCATACTTGGCGGTATGGGTATGACTAACGATGATTTTTTATTCTATAAAAATGTCTTTGAAAATGCAGGTGCTTCCGACCGTATTGTCAGTTTTATCAATACTACGGAAAATCCTTCTGTTGAACGTTTGTTAGTACCTGAGATGACTCTGGCTGCTGCAGAATATTTTGCTGTTGACAAAAACGAAAAAGTTTTAGTATTACTTACTGATATGACACTTTATGCAGATGCTTTAAGTATTGTATCAAATCGTATGGATCAAATACCTTCTAAAGACAGTATGCCAGGGTCATTATACAGCGATTTGGCAAAAATTTACGAAAAAGCTGTTCAGTTCCCTTCAGGCGGTTCTATAACTATTATTGCTGTTACTACATTGTCAGGTGGCGATATTACTCATGCCATTCCTGATAACACAGGTTATATTACTGAAGGTCAGCTATTCCTTAGAAAAGATTCTGATATTGGTAAAGTTATTGTTGACCCGTTCAGAAGTTTGTCCCGGTTGAAACAACTTGTTATCGGCAAACAAACACGTGAAGACCATCCACAGGTAATGAATGCAGCTATCCGTCTTTTTGCTGATGCTACTAATGCTAAAACAAAATTACAAAACGGCTTCGACCTTAGCGATTATGATGAAAGAACATTAAATTTTGCAAAAGATTATTCTAATGATCTTCTCGCAATTGATGTTAATATTGAAATTGATGAGATGCTTAACACAGGATGGAGATTATTTAATAAATATTTCAGTCCTGAAGAAGTTGGTATTAAAAAAGAATTTGTTGATAAATATTGGACTAAAGAAGAGGAGTGAGATTTTAGATTTGAGATTTGAGATTTGAGATTTTAGATTTGAGATTTTAGATTTTAGATTTGAGATTTAGGATTTTAGACACGAATTACACGAATTTAACGATTTGAGATTTTGGAATAAAATGAACAAAGAAGAATTATTCAGAAGAACTCGACAGTTTGCAGTCAAAGTTTTTAAGATAGTTGAAAAATTTCCTAAATCAAAAGCTACAGATGTGGTGGCATACCAACTATTGAAATCGTCATCTTCAGTGGCTGCCAATTATAGAGCTGTTAACAAAGCAAAATCGAAAAACGATTTTAAGAACAAAATAAATATCGTGTTAGAAGAAGCAGATGAAAGTAATTTTTGGTTAACATTTATTAAAGATATAGATTTGATTAAATCAACCGAAGAACTTGATTTTTTAATTAAAGAATCTGATGAGTTTGTTGCAATCTTTACATCAGCATTAAAGACATTAAATAAATCTTAATTCTAAAATTTTAAATCTAAAATAGCTATTAACACTATGACCTATTACTTAATATTTGAATTATGGCTATAAAATTTCAATATAATAAGACCTGTTTACAGGATTTAAAGAAACAATTAAAGGTTAGAGTCTCTGTTTTACCTATTATTAAAAACAAAGAGTCTGCCTTACGTATGGAAGTAAAAAGAGCAAAGGGTTATGCTCATACACTTGATGATTCTCTAAAAAAGAAAATGGAAGAATATAACAATATTGTAAGACTTTGGGGAGAATTTGATAAGGATTTGCTCATAATTGATGATGTTAAGCTAAGCATAAAAAAAATAGCAGGTGTTAAAACTCCTGTGTTTGAAGATGTAACTTTCTCTACAAAAGATTTTAGCTTGTTTAATAAACCCGAATGGTTTTTAGATGGCATTTCTATTTTGAAAGATTTGACTAAAATTGCTATTGAAAAAAACTTTTATTTTCGTAAGATGGATTTATTACTTTATGCAAGAAGAAAAACTACACAAAAGGTTAATCTATACGAAAAAATACAAATTCCGGGCTATGAGGAAGCTATCAGGAAAATAAAAAGATTTATGGAAGATGAAGAAAATCTTTCTAAATCTGCTCAAAAAATCTTAAAAAAACGTCAGGAAGAAAGGGAGGCTGCATAATGATTGTTCCTATGAAAAAATATTCTTTTTTGGTATATCATCAAGAATATAAACCTTTTCTTGTAGATATTCAAAACATTGGTGTTCTTGATGTTATCAAAAAAAATATTGATTTAGATGAACCCGCTAGAAATAAATTAAATCTGATTAATGATTTAAACAAAACTATCAAATTTCTAGAAAGTAAAAAACAAACTCCTGAACCTTTTGATAAAAAAGTTGATGGTTTAGAAATATATAATAAAATTACCGAATTACAAAATAATATTGAAGATTACAATACTAAATTAGAGTTGATAAAAAAAGAATTATCGCAAGTTGAACTTTGGGGTGATTTTTCTTTAGAAACTATTGAAAACCTTAAAAAGGCTAATTATTACGTAAGATTTTTTATCTCTCCCGAGAGAAAATTTTCTGAGGAATGGCAAAAAACCTATGATATATCAGTTATCAATAATCAAAATTCTAATGTCTATTTTGTTATAATAGCAAAAAATAATGATAAAATAAATATTGATGCCGAAGAAATAAATATACCTGAAAGACCTGTTTCTCAAGTATTAATGAACAAACAGGAAATTGAGAATAAAATTCAGGAAACAACAGCTCTACTTGATTCATTTGCAGCAAAATACATTCAAAACTTAACAAATACTCTTAATAAATTAAAAGAGGAATTTGATTTTGATGATGTAATACTAAATACTAAGCATGAAGCTGAAAATAAGCTCATGGTATTACAAGGATGGGTTGCTGTTTCTAATGAAGAAAAATTAAATAATTATTTGTCAGAAAAAAATATTATTTATTTCACAGAAGATGCAAAAGAAGGAGAAAAGGTTCCCATATTATTGAAAAACAATAAATTCTCAAAGCTATTTGAACCTATTGGCAAACTGTTTTCTCTGCCTTCTTATCCTGAAATGGATCTCACACCATATTTTGCTCCGTTTTTTATGTTTTTCTTTGGTTTTTGCTTGGGCGATGCAGGTTATGGAGTTGTTCTGCTTTTAGTTGGTTCATTATTAAAACTAAAAGTTAATAAAAAAACAAAACCATTATTAAGCCTTATACAATTATTAGGTATAGGAACTATAATAATGGGAACAATATCAGGCACTTTATTTGGTTTGCAATTAGTAAATGTTGATTTATTTAGTCCTATTAAAAACATATTCTTATCATATGACCAGTTACTAAATTTCTCAATGGCACTTGGCGGTGTTCAAATAATTTTTGGTATAGCAATTCGTGCTGTTAATAAAATTAAACAACATAGTTTTATTTATGCCATACCTGAATTAGGATGGATATTATTGCTTTTTAGCATTTTAGATTTAGCAATGATTAAATATATGGTGTCAGTTTCAACTATTGTTTTATATATCAGTATTGGAATGATTGTATTTTTTAGCAATCCAAAAGGCAATATTCTTTCAAATATTGGTAAAGGTATTTGGGATTTGTATGGTATAACAGGCATATTTGGCGATGTGTTGTCATATATACGATTATTCGCATTGGGAGTTTCAAGTTCTATTTTAGGATATGTAATAAATAGCATGGCATTACAAATAAAAGAAGTTCCTGTAGTAGGTATTGTTTTTGCTGTAATATTCTTAATAATAGGTCATACAGGAAATCTATTAATATCGTCATTAGGGTCTTTTGTTCACCCTATGCGTTTAACATTTGTAGAATTTTATAAAAATGCCGGTTTTGCAGGTGGCGGAAAAGAGTATAAACCATTTTCAAATAAATTTTAAATTAAATTAACTTAAAAATTAACAATTAAAAAGGAGAAAAATCATGATTACAACTGTAATTTTATCTTATCTGGGATTAGTATTAATGGTAGCTTTAGCAGGAATAGGAAGCGCAATAGGAGTAACAATGGGTGGTAATGCAACTATTGGAGCTCTTAAGAAAAACGAAGAGGCTTTTGGTAGCTATATGTTACTTAGTGCTTTACCCGGAACACAGGGATTGTATGGCTTTGCAGGTTTTTTTATTATTAATTCAAAGGGAGTTATAGGACCTGAAATGACATGGGTACAGACCGGCATTATCTTAGCCGCAGGTGTTATACTTGGTTGTGTTGCTTTATTTTCTGCATTAAAACAAGGAAGTATATGTGCAAATGGTATTGCAGGTATTGGTTCGGGTTATGATATCTTTGGAAAAACCATGGTATTAGCTGTTTTCCCTGAATTATATGCTATTATTGCTTTTGCTGCAACATTCCTTCTTAGTGCAGGACTATAATAAAATTCAAATTAGTCCCGATTACTCGGGATAAAGTATCACTTTTATAAAATTTTAGATTTTAGTTCGTCAACTGACGAATTAGATTTACGCTGTAAAATAATTTTACTCCCAATGAAATATTGCTAAAGGGCTAAATTTTATTTTGAGGTGCTGAGTGAGTAAGTTATACACAAACTATGTAAATTATTGTTATAGTTCAATTATGCACTTCAAAAATAATATTGAATACAGAACAGGGAATTATAAATATTGAAGATACAACAGATTTTACTTTGGTATTGCAATGATTATAAAAAGGTTAGCTCATTTTTTTTAGCAATTAGTTGCTACATTTGCCTGTAAGGAAATGCTTTACAAAAATACAAAAAAAATATACTTATTTTATAATTTCCTCATATCCGCAAGTCGTGGCACGGATATGTTGATTATTAGTTATTTATATCTAATTGCATACACCAAATTAATGAACTGTGCCACGACTATTACATTAAGATTCAGTATTTTAAAGAAAGTCTTGCGGATTCAATGAATTTAAAAAAATATTTTTGAAATTTCTAACTGGCAGAAAATCAATACCGAGACTTCGGGATTATTTTTTTCTGTCGTTGCTACAAAAAGCAAAAAAAACACATTAAGTCATGAATTTACAATTAAATCCTCACTTAAGTTCCGATACAAATCAACTTACTTATAAATTAGTGCGATTAATCCCGAGTACTCGGGATTAATATTTATTCTCAAGATGACCTGCTCACTAATTCAGGGAAAAACCATTAAAAACTACAAAAGGAGCCGGCTTATGTGAAAACAAAATATTTAACTTATTTCCTGCTGATTTTCAGCAGATAGATATTTTATTGCCTTTTTTTAATTGCTATTTGCTGAAAACTTTTTCTTTATTTGTTGTGGAATTGCTGCGCATTTATTCAGAAGATAGTATATTGTTAGAAGAAGAATATCAACACACATCAGGAACTTATAGAGACACATTAATTAGTGTTTGCGGAAATGACAGTATAATTATTACAAATTTAACAGTAAATCCTTTACCTGATACTTTTACAATAACCGGTAAAGATACTGTTGCAGCAAACCAAATAAAATTATACACAGTTCCAAATAATTTCAATTTAATTTACACATGGAATATTACAAACGGAACAATAACAAATTATGTTTCAAACGACACAACAGAAATTCAGTGGGCTGCATTAGGCACAGGATATATTTATGTTGTATCTGAAAATGAATACGGTTGTGTAAGTGATACTGCAACATTAGAAGTAACAATAGGCACAACAGGATTTGACATTATTAATAATAAAGATATTAAAATTTATCCTAATCCTGTAAAGAGTATTTTATATATTTCATTAACTGAAAAAAATAATATTTCCGCTATTAAAATCTATAATATTTTTGGCAAATTAATTGACAAAATTATACCCGATAATCAAAATATTATTAAATATTCTGTAAATCATTTACCTTCCGGAATATATTTTATCAAATTTAATACTTTAGATTATATAGTAAGCAAAAAATTTATTATAATTTTGTAGTACCAAATAATTTTATTTATCATGAAATCAAAAATAACTCTATTAATAATAATATTTTTAATAGCATTAATACAACTTCCTGCTCATGAATGGATACAACTTTTTACTTAAATAAAAACGGATATACAACATTAAAAATACTTGATTTACAAGGCAGACTTGTAACAACTTTAATAAACGGTTATAAAGCAAAAGGCGAATATTCTGTAAAATGGAATGGTAAAGACAAAAAAAACAAGGAGGTAAAAACAGGTCTTTACCTGTATCGTTTGCAGGTTGACAAACGCAGTATGACTCGTTCTTTACAATTAATTAAATAAATAAATGTTTAACCACGTTAAAACCAGCATCCAAGATATATGGTTGCAAACAACTTGAAAAGTAAAGAACAAACGCTTATTAATAGTTGACAACAGTACTAAAACAAATGTTCATAAAAAACAAAGACCCACAAAAAACAAAAGGCATAAAAAATAATGCTCAAAGACATAAAAAAAATAACTAAAAAAAATTGGAAATTTCGTTTTTTTTTTTTCTAAATTTATAAAATAAATTTAAATAATACAATGAAAAAAATAACAGCACTAATAATATTACTAACTACAATTAATTTAATTAC